>JAOUAY010000001.1 GCA_029860565.1 Candidatus Nitrosopumilus sp. | reverse complement strand
AGTCTTTGTCTTGCCTGAGTTGAAGATGAGTGAGTAATTTGGTATATTTCTAATTTCGAATTTAGAAACATATCAAACCAACAAGGGGGAATCATAGAAAATTAGGCTATCTTTCTTTGATATTATTGAATTTATTATTCACAATTAGTAATACAGACAACTGCAGTATCAACAGATGTCTGCTCTTTTTGTGGCCTTATGATTACGTTGTACTGTTTTTCTTCATCAAACGGAATGTCAAACTGTGTTGTTTTTTCTATTGCTTTGCCTGGTTCAAGCCATTCTGAGAGTAAATCTTTTGAGGAAAACTCTCCATATACTGCCACGTATTTTTTCTTGTCTTCTAGAATGTAGAACTGATCTTCTGACATCAATGTTCTCTCTTCACTGATGTTTTTTGCAACAATTCCGATATGAACAAACATGTTTTCAGCCTTTGTTTCCTTGTTTCCATTATGTGTTCCCTCAAAGGTTATTGTGTACTCTACAGGTCCTACTTTGACTTTGTCGCCACTATTTACCTCAATTATGTTTATCTTATTTTCTACATACATGTACATAGAAACTGCCATTATTGAGATTACCACTCCTAGTACCAATACAAGACCTATCCTTGCCACAAAATTTGTACAGTTTTTTGGTATATAGTTGAAACGCACATTTTTTGTGCATATTTGTACTCAAAACCCCCTGATATTTTGATAAAATATGCGATCAAAATTATGAATGTCATATCTTCATCATACAGGATTAATTTTAAATGTCTCATGTTTTGGACTTAACCAATGACTAACACAAAAGCAATTTTGGGAATTTCATTAGCTGCAGTATTTGTAGTTTCAATGATAATGACTCAAAGTGCTCAAGCAAATTCTAACGGAGTAACACATCTAGACATCAAAGATATTGCTCTTGTTGACAATGGAGATGGTACCGCATCAGCAAAAATCACCACTGCTACTGCCATATACAACAATGGTAATTTTGGAGCATATGGTTATGGATTCATAACAGCATTACATGATACTGGAATTCCAGTTGAAAATATTGATGATACAATCATGCTACCAGAGAATGTTTTGGCATTCACTTCTCATGTTTGTGCTGCAGATTCATTGGTTCAAGGTGATATTAATGAAGTTAAAAGATGTCCTAATGGCCAATCCATTGGAGTTCTAGAGGCACTTCAAGAAACTCTTGGTTTGCCAGAAAATGTTGATGATCAACTAAATGACGGTCCTCTAATGCATCCTCACATTCTAGATCTGACAAAAACTGCATTGTTGCCAGAAGAGGATCAAGCATGTGCTGACCTCCCTACTGAATTAAACTTCAGCGGAATAGAAGTTGATGTTGGAAGAACTATTGATACTGAAAACAACATTTCTCCATTTGCTTACAATTTGATTGTAAGAGGAAACACATTAGGCGTAGATAATGTTCCATTAGATGACTATAATCTTCTAAGCGCAGACTTAGCAGCTTATGCATCATTTAACATCGTCCCAACTGATGATGGAAATGGAAACATAACTCATCTATGTTTGACTGACTTAACTGTCACACCAGTGGGGTAATCTCCATTTTTTCTTTATTTTTTTACTAATTTGGAGGGGTTTAGCTTTCATGCCTAACAATAAAAGATCATACATGTTTAGCTGGGAGACCTTGGTGGAATGATGGTTGCATCTTGGATATGGGCACAAGTGTTCAACCCCCCATCAAAACACCTGATCTTGAAAATTTCACATTATGCCTAAACATGCTAATTTTAAGGGGGGGTTTAACGCCTAGGCTTGTTTTTGTGAAATTAATCATTCTAGAAATTGTTTTGAAATTGATGTAATCTAATCAAAAACTTGGAAAAAAATACTAATGAGAATTCCCTAAATTCGTTAAAGACCTTGTTTGTAGATTCAATTTTTTCATTAATCGTTGATTTGTCAATCTATAATGATTATGCTTCATTATTCATTTTAGAAAATTTTTGATATAATATCCATGTAGAACTGATAAATCATCTATTTTTTTAAAATGTCTTTAGCAAAAATCTTGATGTTTTTTCATGTATTTCTGAGACTTTGTCTATTGCATCTAACATGGTTTGTTGATTGATGTTTTCCTTATCATCCATCACAACATAAACTCCAACCTTTTGTTTACCATCCTCTGTGATAATTTTGTTGATTGCTTGTATTGAATAGCAAAAATCGGCAACTTTTTTCTCAAACTTCTCTTTTTCTTCTGTATTAAATCCTAAATATCTTGAAATTTGACTGTTTTTCATAATTACTTTGGCCCCTATCACTAGAATTCCTGGTTGTCCTTTTGGCTCAAACACATCTACAGGAATTCCATATTGACCTGCATGTTTTACTAGAACTTGAAAACTATTTTCAGGATTTTTTACCTCTTCAAAAGAAAGACCTTCATGAATTACCCATCTTTCTACATTGTCCCTCATTTTAGATACGCTCATACAAATTTCCATAAACTAGTTCTATATGATTCTAAATTCAAATGACTATCATGCTAAATTTATAATGTTTCTAAATTCGAATTTAGACATAATGTGTATCATTACTAGGAAAACAACGTAACACTTGTTATATATTCACATCAAAACCTGAATCTAAATTTGGAAATGATGCAGCAACCAAAATATTGAAAATAATTCCAATTACCATGAATACAATTCCCAAATACAAGCAGTTCTTTGCTTTATGTGGATCATCCTGGCGCAAAATAAAAAATGCAATTATTCCTCCTATAACTCCAAAAAATATTGGTAACAAGAACCACGCATTACTTCTTGATTTTTCTGGATACGACATACTTCTTTACTTCTATTTTGCAACAATTGCTTTTTTCTGTAATTGTGTAATCTCAATTTCTACTGTTTCCAATGGATCCTCCACTTGATTACGTTTAATGGAAAACATTTTTGGTTTTTCAAAGTCATCGGTACAATCTGGACATGCATAAACTAGTACTCTATGTTCATTTGGAGCCTTTGGATTTGACAATCTTGGATAATAAACCAATCTTGCTCCACAATCGACACAATATCTGTTGGCCCTTCTAGTCCTGACCAATGTAACCCTCCTGCATTATTCTAAGTATGCGATCTCCTATTAGATCTATGTTGTCTAATTGAGTAAACTAATTGCTAACAACCGATTAATGTTTCTAAATTCGAATTTAGAAATACTCTGAATTTCATTTTCATCTTCTACTACATGTATGCAAACAAGATGTTTCAAAATTCGAGTTTAGGAATATTACGCGCCTCCCACCAGACTTGAACTGGTGACCATCCGATTAACAGTCGGATGCTCTACCACGCTGAGCTAGGGAGGCACAAGTTTGTACCTTGATAAAAGTGATTTAATCTTTGCGACTATGTGTATTCCAGTAATGTTAAATGATCACTCAGTTAAATTTTGCAAAAAATTCTTTAATTTCTTTTGAATGACTCTCAACTAATTCAATTATTTCAAGATGCTCATCAGCTGTAGGCTCTTTTTGATGGACTATTTGAAAAGCACTAAGTGCTGAACCTACCATTTCACCTACAAAAAATCCACATAAAAAATCACCAATATTTTCACAATTCCACGTTTCACTAATTCTTGGCGATGCACCAGCTGATTTGTATAACTCTAATGTTTGTTGAATTAAATCCGTTGTTTGTTTTGAAAATTCAGGATCAAGAGTCATATTGGGAAAATTATAGTTCTATTTTTCTAAACCTTTTGTCTTCTCAAATGCATAAATACCATCTAAGAAAACTCTGTGATCTTTATTTTTAACCTTAGTTTTAAGCTCAATATTTGCTGCAGTTTGAGTTATGTCTGTCCAAACTTCTCCTGTAAGAATTACATCTTCGCCCTTTGGTATGACCTTGGTATTTCCGACAATGTGAGTAACTCTTGGTGCACGTTCACCTTGAAAGTTCTCAATTAAAATTTTCTTTCCTTCTACTTTTACTGTTACTGGAAAGTGTGCATAAACAACTTTCATTTTAATTGTATATCCTACAATTAGACCTTCGCAAATATTTCTAATAATTGATCTTGCTGTGTGTAAAATTGCATAGTCCCTTTTTTTGGAACCTATTGCTTTTAGCATGACTTTATTTTCCACAATTTTGATATTCACTGGGATGCTTCTGAAACTTTTGTATGTTTTACCTAATGGCCCTACAAACCCTAACATGTGTTTGTTTACGGTTACTGTGACTCCCTCTGGAATGTCTACTTCGTCTTGGAATTTATCGATTTGCTCAGTAGACATATCCTATTAAAAATCCTCCAATTCCTTTTTGTGTTGCTTCGTGATGTGACATTACTCCTTGGTTTGTTGTGACAAGAAGCATTCCTCGGTCATATGCTGGTAAATATTGTTGCTCCCAGTTATTATATTCGTCCGTTTTTACTTTGAATCTTGGGGATATTGCTCCACATTTTGTTATTTTTGCCAATAATTTAATTTTAAATTTTCCGCCTCTTTTATCGTCAATATGCTCAAACTCTCCAATATATCCATCTTTTTGAAGTGTTTTTAGAACTTCAATTCCTAATTTTGAAGTTGGAAGAATTACACAATCACTTTTCCTTCTGGTTTCATTATTGTAAAGTGTGACAAATAGATTTGCTAAAATGTTTGTTGCTGGCATTATATCTCACTTATTTTTCCTGAACCCTAAAGATGTTGCGACTTCTCTAAAGCATCGTCTACATAACATCAAATCATATTTTTGAATAACTGCTGTATAATCACCACATCTCTTGCACCATCTTGAACCTCGTCCAAAATCATGTTTTTTCCTTCCAGTGGCTTCGTATGATCTATCTTTTGGCATTATGTTATAGACACTCCAAATTCTTTTACAAAATAATCTTTTGCCTCTTGGCTTTTGATAATGTGATCTTTTCCAACTCTTGCTTTGTGTTTACTTCTTGTTCTAATTCCATATCCTGGCCTAGTTAATGTGATTGAAATTCCAAGTCCTAAGATTCCTATCTGTGGATCATATTTTACACCTGGTATGTCTATGTGTTCTTTAATTCCAAATGAAAAATTGCCAAAATTGTCAAATGATCTACCGTTGATTGTATTTCCTTTTGATTCTAGCAATCTTTTTACTAATTCAATTGCATCTTTTCCACGTACTGTCACTGCTGCTCCTATTGGTTCTCCTTTTCTTACTCCCCAATCTCTCTGTTGTGATTTTGCATTACGTGAAGAAGATTTTTTTCCTGAAATCTGATCAAGTGCTGTTTTTGCAATATTAATTACATCCCCCGATTTTCCTACGCCCATATTTAAGACGACTTTCTCTAAAGAGATTTTTTTCATTGGGATTTCTGTTGTTTGAGACATATGATCACTTTAATTGAATTATTGGTTCTCCTTTACCAATTGGCATAATGATATCTGCTGGTATTTCGATTTTTCTATCCTCTAGCGTTAGGATGACTCTTTTTGGAAGGATAAATGTTCCTTCTTCTATAGCTTCTATTTTACCGATTTGTCCTACGTTATTTCCACGAGTTACTAGTCCTTGAGAGCCTACTTCTAGTTTAATTATTTCAAGAATTTTAACATCTGGAATTTGTATTAAACAAGTATCGCCAATGTTCACTTTACTATCTGAAATTATTGAACGCCCATCATGGAATCCAATTTGTAATTTGTCTTTGCTAATTGTGGTTTTACTTGTTACTGTAACAAGTTTTTTCGATTTTTCTGATTCGTTGATTTTTATCGGTTTAAGCATTTTTTCTTCTGCTGGAACTAAACGATAAATATCTGAAACATTTTCTAATTCCACTACATCCATTAAACCAATTGCGTGATGAAGTGATTTTCTTACAACACCATCAATCTTAACTTTGCCGGAGTATATTGAAGCTTTTGCTTCTCTTAAACTTGTGACAATCTTTAACGTGTCTCTGAGAAATACTGCTGTTGGGATGGCTTGACTCTTTTTGTGTGGACCTGGTTTTACTGTAATTACAAACCTCTTATCTTTTCTTGTAATTCCCCAAAATTGTGGAGCCATTTGACGTTTGAGTTTTTTACTACCTGCAATACTTACCATTATTTTTCATCTTCCTGTTTTTTGGCTTCATCTGTTCCTTTTGTTTCTTTAGAAGCAACTTTCACGGTTTCTGTTTTTGCAGAAGTTGTTTTAGATTGTTTTGATGGATCTTTGCCTTCAAGTTTTGTAATTCTCCATTTATCGTTAGTACTGAGTGAAGTAACAACAAGATTGGATGTGTGAATATAAACATCAAATTTATCACCTTTTGTTTTCTCTTTTTTTACTCCTTCGATGGCTACGCTGCTTTTTGGTTTGGATATTTTTGCTACTTTACCATCTACTCCTTTGAATTCTCCTCGAACAATTGTAACGCTGTCTCCTTCTATGACTCTGACACTTCTTTTGCCATATTTTTTGTGAAGATCTTTGGATAATGCACTCCCAAGTTGTTTGCTTCTTGTTTGGGATGACGCTTGATAAATCATCTTATTACGCATTTTAGTTGGCTTCATTTTATTATACCACCATTGATGCCAAGTTAGCTACTCTTGGCCATTTCTCTGAAGCTTCTACAGCTACTGGTCCTTTGATGTCTGTTCCTTTTGTTTCTCCTTCTGGAGTGATTAGAACTGCTGCATTATCTTCAAAACAAACTCTTACACCGTTTAATCTACGAATTGCATATTTCTGTCTAACAATTACTGCACCATAAACTTGCTTTCTTAATTCTGCTGGCCCTTTCTTTACTACAACATTACAAAAGTCACCTACTGATGCTGAAGGGAGTCTTGATGCTCTAGTTTTATGTCTTGGAACGTTGATTATCTCTAAAATTTTGGCACCTGAATTATCTGCACAAACAATGTTTGCTCCAACTGGAAGTACTTTGGTAACATATGGTCTAAATTCTTGTACTCCTTTACCTGCTTGCTTTGCCATTATGCTTTAACCTCAACAACTACATATGAAACAGATTTTGATATTGGTCTACATTCTGCAGTTAACACATGATCCCCTGTTTCAACATCTATGCAACCTGGAACATGTGCATGAATCGTACTTGTACCTCTTGCATATCTCTTAAATTTACTAAAGTAGATTGGTGAGTCTTTTTGTAATGTTATGGTTTGTCTTGCTTTATTTCCTGTAACTTTACCGTCAAAGAGTTTACCTCTAATTGATAAATCACCATGGAATGGACAATGTTTATCCATGCATTCTCTGGTTGGTTCTTTTACTTTTAATCCAATATTTTGAGTCATGTCTTTCCTCCTATTCTATCAAATGGTCTTTTTGCAATTTTGGAGCCGTCTACTATGATATCTTTATTTTGAATTGAAAATTTCCAATCATTTGTAGATTTTGCAATTGATTTAACTCCATTTTCTGTATTAATTGTGAACATCGATTTTGTTTCATTGATAATTCTTCCATTTAATCCTATAACTTGTGGGTTAGTAGACTGAACGATCTCTGTGTCTAATCCTATAAATTCATGAGACCTGATGTTGTATGCAGTGATCATTTTTCTCTCCTCATCTCGTTTACTCTAGTTAACATTCTTGCAATGTCGTGACGTAATGGTTTTAGTTTGCCACTTTCTTTTCTTAATGTTCCTTTGGATGCGTCAACTCTAAGTTTTGCAAGTTCACTTCTGGACTCTTGAATTTTACTTTTAAGATCTTTTTCATTTAGTTTTTTGATTGTCTTCATACTGAGTCTGGTCATTTCAATTTAGCCTCCTCTTCTTCTAGTGTTTCTATTTTTTCTATCTTCTTTTCTTCTAATACAATTGCTTCTGACTCTGACCTTGCTTCATCTTTTTTGCCTTCTATTTTGACAACTTCTATTTTATTATCTCCAATTACGATTTCTTCTACTTTGATTTTTTTTGAGTCCTCACTTTTTTCATCTTTAACTTGTTTTGTCTTCTTTGGGTTTTCAACTTTCATCTCAAATTCTGGGATGAGTTTTTCTTTTTTTGCAATTCTTATTCTAATTCCAATTAATCCCATTGCTGTTTTTACGTGTGCAATATCCTCAGATACAATTACTTCTGCGTGATGTCCTGCTCTTGGTAAAATTCCTTGTGTATGTTTTTCAAATGCAGAACGGTCACCTCTAAGTTTACCTGAAATTGTAATTTGAACTCCCATTGCACCGCCTTCCATAATTTGTTTTAATGTCCACATTGTTGCTCTTCTAAAAGCTGTTCCTCTTTCAAGATGAGATGCCATTCTATTACACATTACACTTGGTGCTAGTTCTGGTTTTTCAATTTCTATTACTGAAATTTGTGGATTTTTTAATCCAAAATCTGTTGCAAGTTTTTCAGTGAGTGCTCTGATGCCTGTTCCTTTTCTTCCTATGACAATCCCTGGTCTTGTTACATGCAATGCAACTCTAGTTCCTACTGGGGTTTTTGAAATTTCTGCATGTGAGAAACCTGCATCTTTAATTGCTTCTCTGAGATAATCTTTGAGTAACATCATGTTGTAGTTATCTTTGATTACATTTTTCACTGCTGACATATCTAAATCTCCTTTGCCACCAATTCGACGTGAGTTAATACATTGTTCTTTGGAGTTGCTCTTCCCATTGCTCTTGGAGTAAATCTTTTCACAACTACACCTTTGTGTACTGTTGCGTTTACAATTCTTAATCTATCCAAATCCATTCCTTTGTATTCTGCATTTGATTCTAAATTATCTAAAACTTTGATGAATTCTTTTGCTGTCTTTTGTGGATAACGTCCTGCCATCATTCCAGGATCTGCTTTGTGCCCTACTTGATTTTTGTATCTTCTAAATGCAACTGCTCTTTTCTTATTAATCACATCTTGTAGATAATCTCGGGCTTTTTCAATGGATAGTCCTTTAATTGATACGGCAACTTCACGTGCATGTTTATGTGAAATGTCTTTTTCTCTTAATGAAGAACGTACGTGCCTTGTCGCGTCATAATTTTGGAAAGCGTAATTGAATCTACCCATAATAATCACTTTAATGGTACATAAAGGCTGGATCTCGATGCACCTACACCTGGTGCGCCGTGTGAAACCTTCTTGTTCGTTATTACATATTCACCCAAATAATGTCCAATCATTTCAGTTGTGATTGTACGTGGAACGAATTCCTTTCCAGAGAATATATTTACTGTAACATCTACCATGTATGGAAGAACTATCAAATCTCTTACGTGGGTTTTGATGGGATTCTTTAATTTGCCTGCTTTTGCGGCCTTTATCTCTTCAATCAATTTTCTCTTACCATCAGTAATGCCTCGGGTAAGGGATCTTCTTTGTCTGGAATTGAATAATAGGAATAGCTTCTCTAATGATAAATTATCTAGCTCCTCCTTAGGAATACCTCTGTATAAAAATTCTTTAACCATCTCTCTTCTCCTCTGTTAATGTACTTCGAGTTTTATGGTCCATATTATAGCATTCCTATCTTCGTTGCAAGATCTCTGGCTTTTTCTGTACTTTCAAATTGAACAAATGCTTTTTTACCATAAATTGTTCTTGCAGTGTTTACTTTTTTGACATTTTCTTTGTAAAGCACTTTTACAGCTTCTGCAATCTCTGGTTTGTTTGCAGATATTTCTACAATAAAACAAATTTTACTTTCATTTTCAACCATTGCAAAAGTTTTTTCTGTAATGTATGGTTTGACTATGATCTTCATTGCTTGATCTACATTCATTGTGTTTTCACCATTAATTCTAGATGTGTTGATTTGATTTTCCCAATTTCTTCAATTGCTGATTTGGAATATACTGTTAATCTAATTGGATCAGAACCTGGAGCTAAATCTAATACGCTCAAATCTTTGGCATTTCTTACTTCTACTCCTGGAAATGCGCCGATTGCCTTTGATAGATTAGATGAATCTTTTGTTACAAACAAAACACTTTTTCCAATTTTCTTACTTCTTCCTCTAAGTCTTGATTGTCCAGAACGTGGTTTTCTTGCATCTAATCTCTTAACATCTTGTGATAGTTTCAATGAATCTAATACTTTGGTAATTTCACTTGCTTTGGAAATTGATTCAATATCCTCTGATACTATAATTGGGAATGATTCTATGCCATCAATTTTGTGACCTCTTAATTCTACAAGATCTTTTGATGCAGTTGCTGCAATTGCAGAACAAAGTGCTAATTTGTTTTCTTTTTTATTCAACCTTTTGTAAATTATCTTTTGAACAATAGGTGGATGTGCTTGTCTTCCACCTCTGGTTGATGCCACTTCAGCTCCTTGTCCTTGTCTTCCTCCTCCTCCGCCTTGCATTCTTGCAACACGTGATACACCTTGACCTGTTGGAGGATCGTTGGAGTCTGCTACGACATCCATACCTGCGTTTGGTTTTCTTCCTTGTCTTTGAAATTTATGGGATGTTAAATTGGTGAAAGCTTTATGAATTAATTCTCGTCTTAGTGGGGTTGAAAATACTGGAGGAAGTTCTACTTCGCCATCTTTTGTTCCAGTAGTTGTGTACACTGTTGTCTTCATTATACTACTACCTCCAAAATGTTTGGTTTGCTAACTTTTACTGGTGCATTTCTAATTTGACTTCTTAGTTTGATTAATCTCTTGTAAGTGCCTGGTACTGAACCTTTTAGAATGATGAAATCCCCTTTTACTAAACCAAAGTGTTTGTATCCTCCATCCGGATTAATTTTAATTTTATCTGATTCAGTATTTCCCATTATCATAATTCTTTTATCATATTCTACTCTTTGATGGAATCCCATTTGCCCTGCTCTTGGAACTGTATACATGACACTCTGTGGTGAGATTGGACCTAATGAACCAACCTCTCTAACTGTTTTTCTTGATTTGTGTTGTTTCTTTTTTACGTTCCATCTTTTGAGTACACCTTGCCATCCGTGACCTTTTGTAATTGCTGCAACATCTACTGTTGCACCTGTTTCAAAAATTTGATCAATTTTAATTTCTTTTCCTAGTGATTCTTTTACATGTGCAAATTGTTTTTCAATATCTCCTCCGCTAACTAAAGCTTCAAAAATATATGGTTTCTTTTGTTCCAATCCTGCATCTCTTGGAGAAATTGCAACTATTGCAAAAATCTCTTTAATTTTCTTTAATCTTTTTTCTGCGTTATCCATGGAACCTTCTATATTTTTAATTGTAATTTCTTTTGCTATGTTCTTTGGAATATCTTCAGCATAAACATCAAACTCTGCATGTCGTCCATAATGATCTTTTGAATATCCTCTAATTCCTAAAATTAAAACTGGTGGAGTTACGAGCACTGTCCCTAAACTAACTAGTTGTTTCCCTGCATTTGGCACTTTGTCACGATCATCAATACTGACAATTTGTACACAACCTGCTTTAAAACCACAATGTGCTAAAATTTTTGGTTCTGCTGAAGCATCTAATTTTGGCCAAGCCCTAATTCTTGCTTCCATGCTTTTGGCACGTACTCTACGTGAGTATGCAAGACTTCCTCTACGCGGTGAATGTCGTTTTCGAGCTCCCATGACTAAATCGAATCGCTGATTTCCCTTTATTAAACCATATGAGACATCGTTAACCTCTTAAAAAATTTAGGTTAACCATGTATGTCTAATTTGTTATGGTGTAAACAACTCAGATGCAGAATTCCAAATTGTTATTGCACCGATAATGATTCCTACAAATCCAATACCTATTGCTAATAACAAGAAATTCTTTCTTTCAGGCATGTTATGGTGTGTTTTGAACATTAAGTATTGCCAATGTTCCAAGTATTGCTTCTTCTAGACGTACAGTTTCAGTAGCTTGATTTGGGAAAAAATTTAGCGACTTTGCATTTTGAACCTTATTCATATTTCCTCCGATAATTTCATGAATTCCTTTCTCAGGAGATCCAAACACCACTAGAATTGGTTCATCTGTTTTTGTGTACTTGGATAGTTGTTCACTTGTAACCGTTTTTCCTTTCCTTGATGTCATGATGATATTTCCTTTCCATTCTGATAATACTGAATACAAGTTTGCTCTTTCTTTTACTGAATAACCCCAATATGATGGAACTTCACTCTTGTCTATTTCTTTAACTGATAATTTAGGATATCCTTCCTTGAATTGAACTGTTATTCTTTTTCCAACTGAAGTATTACTATAAAATTCTATTAGGTGGTTAATACCCACATCGACAAATTTTTTCCCCTTTATACTTACTACTATTCCTTCCCTGACATCTCCTCGTATGATCTTTTTAGAATTAGCTGGTGTGATGTGGCTGGGTATTTTTAATGGTTGTAATACTCCTGCAAATTTCAGGTCATTCATTTTTGGAAATAATCTTCTTCTCAAAAATTGAGGTGTTTCTAAATATTTCAGAATCATTATCATGAGGGCGCCATCTGATTTGTTGTTTCCTTCTTGGTAGACATAGATTGTATCAATTTTAAAAATTGCACAAGCTCTTGCTAGAACAGAAATTTTTCTAGTCTTATCAATTTTGAGTGACTCATCTGATAAAGCGGACTCTGGAATTGCAATAGATAATTTCAATGTGCTTAGTCTCACAGGTGTTTAAAATAATTATTTTTGCTCGTGTGGATATTTTTCTTTAGCAGTATTGGCATAATTTGTAATCTGCTCTTCTGAAACTATTTCGTATAATCCTGTATCTTTTTTAATGCGTGCCATTCTGATGTGATTGGTTCCTTCTTTGTCTTCACTTGAAAGATAAATTCCTGCAGTAGCTAATGTTGCAGCTTCATCTAATGAAAGATCACTTTTGTAAGTTTTCTCTAAAAAGTCTGTTACTTGATCAGAGCCTGAACCTATTGCAATTGCATCATAAGAGATGTATGTTCCGCTAGGATCAGTTAGATATAATTGTGAGGTACCGTTTACAACTCCTCCGAGAATAAGTGCAACACCATATGGTCTTACACCTGCATATTGAGTATATTGTTGACATTGATCAGCTAAATGTTTTGCAATTGTTTCAACTTCAACTGGTTCATCATAAATCATTTTGTTACTTTGAGAAAAGAATCTTGCATTGTCTACTTGACTTCTTGCATCTGGGATGTATCCTGCTGCTGCAACTCCTACGTGATCATCAATTTGGAAAATCTTTTGAGCAGTATTGGAAATTTGTAATTTTCTTGGTTTTTCTTCAACTGCAATGATAATTCCATCTTTACATTTTACACCAACAGCTATTGTTCCTCTCCTTACGGTTTCAATGGCATATTCTACTTGGTATAATCTGCCATCTGGTGAGAATACGGTAATTGCTCTGTCGTAACCTTGTTGTGCAGGAAGCATTTGATTCCAATGCTTAGAATGTACAATTTAAACTGTGCCCATAATTGAGAATAATCACTTCTATGATCGGAGCCTAAGAAACAAGCTTAATTTGAAACTGATTTATGTTGAATTCATGAAATTTGAAATTCAATTTTCTGGACATGAAAATATTAGATCAAACCATCAAAAAACTATAGAGATAACAAAAGAATCTCGTTTGACACCTCAGGGAGATTGTATTGTGGGAGTTAATGCAACCTCCAGTTGCAATGATTTGCCTCAAGAACTAAAAGACAAACTCAGAAATTCTGATGCTAAGGTATTCTTTTCAATTCGTGTAGGTGATCATGAATTTGTAATTGAAGGAAACGGCCATCCTGATCTGATTCTTACTCATAATGATGACATTGTAATTAGAAAAAGTGATTTCATATGTCCTAGAACGTTGGCAGTAAAGTGTGATAAGGCATCTGATTTGTTGCCTAGAGCGATGATTTCACTATTGCAAGATCCAAAAACAAGAGGCACCTTTACAATTACAACAGATTAACAATGTGACAATTTTATAGTCTGCTACTCACTTTCCATTATGGGTCGTAAAACCAATATTTTTCTTCTGGTTCCGTTGTCTGTCTTTGCAGCAATAATTATTGGATTTGGGATATACATGACTTTATGCAAAAATTCAAACATTCCTTTAGGTTGTTAGGATTGATTGGATCGTTTCTAATATTTCCTATTTTAGTTAATTCTAGCTTAGCAAGATTCTCTTAAAGTATGATCATCTAAAA
Organism: Candidatus Nitrosopumilus sp.; assembly: GCA_029860565.1. Classification (GTDB taxonomy): domain Archaea; phylum Thermoproteota; class Nitrososphaeria; order Nitrososphaerales; family Nitrosopumilaceae; genus Nitrosopumilus. The sequence continues at coordinate 49,608 of JAOUAY010000001.1, read as the reverse complement.
TTTTTGTGCAAAAACCAATTATCGAGTTACCGATTTCTAAAAAACCCACAGATGATGAACTAAAGAAACTCAAAGATTATTTTAAAGAAATGCCTGTAGATGAAATCCTTTCAGGATTAAAATTTGCAATGAATCGGTGGTCTGCAAAAGATGCTGGAACCTTAAAGGTGGGCAGAAAAAGCATTATTCAAAAAGAGGTGCATTCCGTAACTATGGAACAAGCTCAGTGGAGATTAAAGAATTGGAAGATGATGATTGCAAATTATCGAAGACGTGGATACAGCTATCCGACAATTTCTAGAATAAAGAAAATTTTGGTTGAAAAAAGTAAAAAAAAATCAAAATGACCTATTAAACAATTGATTTTGTTTCTTTGATATTTCTTAATATGATACACTGATACAAAATATGTACAATTATGTTGTGAATTATAATTGAATCTATCTTTAATTCTAAATTATTTCACATGTCGGTCTGAAAATTATTGCATAATCTTACTACTGATGATGCAAAATATCCTTATGGTGTATACGATGACAGCATCTTATCTAAGATCATACAGAAATTAAAAAAATTGAAAATGATAAAGGTTGTAAAAGTGTGTTTTTTTATTTAATTTTTTCACAGTTAACACATTGTTTCTATTTTACATTCTGGTATCTTAGAATGTTTTTCATCAGTGGTAGGTACAATTCATTAGATTTGTATTTTGACTTGGTATGGGACAGTAATCTTTCACAATATTTTCTTTCTTCTGATGTTAGTTGTGACGAATGTCCATAGTTTTTCTTTGTGGCCAAATCATAAAGAAATGAATAGTATTCCTCCATGATGAGATTTTCTTTCATTTCTTGTGGTGTATTCATTTGATTTCGAGAGTATTATTCATTGGAATTATTTAGGATGCATTATACTTTCAGAGATACATTTGTTCAAATTATGAATTTTTTTAACAAGATTAGTTCACTTTTTGAACGTTCCTGAATATCTTTGAATTCTTTAAAACTAATTGCTCAAATCATGACAATGACTCAACCTGTAACCGTGAAAAATCAGAAAGAAATTGTAATTGATAATATTGACAGGCAGATACTCAACTTGCTTATTGCAAATGCAAGGGATTCCACAAGAACGATTGTAAAAAAACTTGCAGATCTGGGAACAAACATGTCTGAGCGAGGAATAGGAAAGAGAATAGCAAGACTGGAAAAACTAAATGTAATTCATGGTTATACCACAATGGTTGATCTAAACCAAGTTAACATGCCAATTTTACGTCTTGTCACTGTAAAGTTCACATCTCCAAAGGACTTTGTGACAAGGGTGGAATCAATGAAAGAATATCTTACAAATGCTCCGTATTGTGACTTTTCAGCCAGAACTAACGGCAATATTGATTGGATAGAACTAAAATTTTTCAATAACCACCAGCAAGCACAACAAGAAGAGGATCTCTATCGGGCCTGGTTTGGAGATATTATAGAGGATTACAGGTCATATGACTTGGACATACATAAGATGGGATGGCAGTTATTTGACGAAAATGACTTTGACAGATTTATTCAAAGTACTTGTAAAAAAGAGGGTATGGAGACATGCCCTAATGTTAAAAAAAATAAATCAATGGGAAAATAATCTGAAAATATTCAGAGGGAATTAAAAAAATAATTATTTTTATTTTAAATTCTATAAACTACATGGTTTTTTTGATCTGTATTGTCTGCTAAATTCAATTTATGAACAAAAGTTCAATTACTGAACTACATTGTGAGTGTTTCAATTCATTTCCTGAATAAATTGATCCCAAAAAGTTAGGTCCATTCTAAGTACTGCAGTCCCCTTACACTATACGATTACAATGAGTACATACAACATACAGCAAAAAGTCTCCGAGCACACAAAGACAAAACTCGGAGTAGTCGGACTGGTAGCCTTACCAGTAGCAGCAGCAATGTATTCCAGTGGAAGCATTGCAATAGAACAAGTACCACAGATACTAACAAGCGGGATATTCCCAATTGGATTTACTGTGATGTCTTGGGCAATAGCTGCAAAAATGGCATTGAAGTTGAGAAAGTAGAATATTTTTTCTTTTTCTCAATATTTTTCTATCTTTTTATAATTAATTTTTACATAATCCTATACAAGATTATGAATGATACCTATGGATTACTAGAAAGGGACTAATTGAGAATCAACTCAACACCAATCTTACCGCTTTCAAATTTACTTTTGATTCCCTTGATCCTGCTTTTGTACAAAAAGAGTCGCTTTCCTTCATCCGTAATCGTGCCAGATGTCTGAACCAGTTTGTTGTCATGAAGAGTCTGGATTCTTCTATATACGGTACTAAGAGGAATCTTTTTTTCACTGGCTATCTCTATTGTTGATTTTGGCATATCCATAATGGCTTCAAGGATGAATCTGCAATATTTGTCTGCGACAATTGAGAGAAGAGCCTCATTTTTTACGTCTTCTTCTATTTTGTATGTTGATTGTAATGCTTGCATACTATTTCTATGCATACTTTTGGTATAACTTGGGCGTATACATTGCATACCAAAGTCTAATTTCATATGTTGTATAGGATTACGAAACTACGATTTCCACATGTGGCATCTACCTTAGGAAAATGTCGATTCTCTTTTTATCTAAATTAAACCAAAAGTAATCACGTTAACGTTACATGAAGACCTTGAAAAGTTGATGAAACCGTTGTAGAAAATAATTCGATCTGGAAACAGACTCCTTTACGTGATTTTAGTTCCAAATGCATCATGAATAAACATGATTTGTGTACTGGTGAGAAATGTCAGTGTCTTTGTCATCCACATAATCAACAATAATAGAATGCCTGAAAATGAATCCGAATTATTTCGATGTAAAACCTGTGGAAAAATAGTACCTATCTCTAAGTTGGAACAACACGTCATGAAAGAACATTTTTGGAATTAATTTAATTTAAAAAATCAGCAAAGTGTTCATTAAACCTTTGTTACATAAATTAGAAATTCATTTTTTAAAGACTATTAAAAAATAATCATAATTTGTGTTTATTGACATTGATGTAATCATATTAGGGAGTAAAAATAATTTTAATATATATAATTGAAACCCAAAACTTTCAAAATAAAATTACGTGAAGCAGAATATTTTCTAGATCAATTATTCATTCACTATAAGGAAGACAGTGAGATTCCAGAATACTATCTTAATGCTTTTGTTATTACCTGCAGGTCTTCATTGGATTATGTAATACAAGATTTCCTGGTTTCATTAAAAATTAAAATAAAGACAAATGATTTTAAAAATAATAAAAAACGAATTAAACAACTTTTAGATCATCCGAATTATGATAAAATAGAAAGTTTTTACCAATTGTATGCTAAGCAATATGAAAAATTGATGGAAGATCCTTTGATGTCATATTTCATACAAAAAAGAAATAACATAGCACACAAGGAACTTGATGGGAATAAGATGTATCTCTTCAAACAAGAAGATGGAAAATCAAAAGAAGTGTATGAAAGAAGATTAGAAGGAACACTAGATTATTTTCTAAAGAAAGAAAAATTTGAGGATGTAGAGAATATTGATGAGTTATTTCGTATGGCTCCCTATTTCAAAAACCAATTTGAATCTCAGATAGAATTTGAAATCGCAATACGGGAGTTAGACATGAAGCCATTTTTGAAGAAATATCTTCAAAATTGTTATGATTTTGCCAACAAATTCTACGATGAAAACTAACGAAAATTTTTACTTTGTAACTTTTAAAATAAACGATTCAAAATCTCAGAGATTTTTTTCTTTTTGTATTATTCTTCTAATCACTTTGAAAGACTTTGAGCATACTCATATGCCAAAGTAATCCATTTCATTGCAGTACTTGAATTTGGAATATTTTTAGAATCAATCTCAATCCACCCAATTTTTGCACCATGTGAGAACGGTTTTATTGCCTCATGAACGATCGCATCGGATTGTTTTTCTTTTGGTAGTCTTATAATTACTTGAAAATCATTTTTGTTACTAAACCCTACAAAGAATTTTTTTGATATGGAATAACATTGATAGCCAAACATTGGCCTAGTTGTTACCTCTTTGAATTGTTCGACTTTGTCTTTGATTGAGTTATAGTTCTTCAACGGAATACTACCAATCATTGATGTTGACAATATTAAAAAAATCCTTTTTTGATTTTTTTCCACGTGGGTACGATTTCTTAACGCCTAACTATATCCCCAAACACGTCGTGCTCCCAGTGAAATTTGAACCCGTTTTGTTAATAAAATCTCAATATTGAACTTAGCATAATCCACATATCCTTAAATCGTTTCAAGTATATTTTCTGGAGTAATTTGTCTGTAATTCTTCTTGAACTCATCTGCGTGTTTCATCCTCCAATTTCTGCAACAAGTCCAAAATTGTAATCTGTTTTTGAGATCCCTGGTGTACTTCAATATGATGAAGTACATGTGTTGGATATTTTTGGAAATAGTGTGTTTTTATTTTTTCACATTAAAAATAACATTCAACATGATTTTGTCAAATATTTTTTTGAATTTTTCTAGATGAATATATCTGACTTTCTTTCAACTATTTGTCGTTTGAGTGTATCTGGAACATCTGGGATTGCTGATTGTGTTTGTCCTGCAATCACACTATGTGCTTCTTCCAGGATTGCCAACGTGTCTGCACTTGCTGCAGTGTTCACGTTCATATTGTCTGCAACATTTACTGATGATCCTGACATAACATCACCAAGTATTTGTGACAAATCTTCCATTGACGCATTCGCTTCAGGCATAATTCCACTCAATGATGGACTTAGTCCTTTGATGATTGCCATACATGGACTAAGTGTTACTACCACATCTCCCAATTCTGAAACTGTATCTAGTCTGAGTTTGACTTGTTCCATGGACAATTTTGCTCCGCCTACCATGTTTTTCATCTTTCTAACCTGTGTTAGTTCGCCAGCATATGCTTGAGCATAACTGGGCTTGTTATTTCTTTGAGCGTTAACTATTTTTTCAAATATCGTGTCATGTTTTTTCTGTAATTTCTCGTTAATTACTTCTAGTTTTGAAATTTGAAATTGTAATTTTTTTTGTGCAAAATTAATCTTATTTTTAATTGGTTCCTCTGGCTTTACTTTGCCTATTACTTTTTGAGTTATTGATTCACCATCTGTTTTATTCCAAGAGTCACTGATCATACTTTAGTTTCCTATGTTCTGTTGAATTTTTTACTTTTAACAGAGTTGTCCTCACAGATACTGTAACTGGGGTTACATGACAGTGTGGTTACACTATCCGAAGGTAAATGTGAAGATTTGAAAGCCCTCTCCAGTCACATTTATCTCCATTACATGGGATGCACTGCTTTCACTGTTAATGATGTTGTACAGGCCTGCTTCTGTAACTTGCAGTGTGTTGATTGACGTGATATCTTTTCCTGCATATTCTGTTGGTATTGGTTCCCCATCCAAAAATATTTCCAATTTTGCATCATTTTCTGTTACAATGTTTACTTCTTTTGCATTGTATAGCATCTTGATGGTTCCAGTTTCAGATATTAGCTCCATGCTGTCCTCATGATTTTTCCAATGGCCTGTTAGATAGAATTTGTGTAAATCTATGTTGTCTGGCTCTGAATATGAGATGGTTTTTCCTGGCTGAAATCCTTCTTCACTTCCTAACTGGTTTCTGTTTTGTGCAAACTTGTAACCAAAATACAATTCGGGTGTCCTAAACATCGAATGTTCAAACTCTTCAATGTCTACAAATGGTGCATTTGATGTCATTTCAATTCCCAATGATGTGGACCTTTCTTCTAAAAGCTGTTGAATAATTTTTTCAGTTTTTTGATAGTCGCCTTCTCCAATGTGATCATATCTTATGTATCCTTCATGGTCTGCAATGTACTTTCTTGGCCAATAGTTATTCTCAAATGCTTTCCATGTTTTCATATCATTATCCAAAACAACAGGGTACTTGATGCCGTATTTGCCAATTGCCATCTCGACATTTTTTGGATCTTTTTCAAATTCAAATTCCGGCGAATGAATTCCTACTATTAACAATCCTTGATCTGCATATTTGTCATTCCATGCAGTAATGTATGGTAATGTACGGACACAATTGATGCAGCTGTATGTCCAAATGTCATACAGTACAACTTTATCCTTTATCTCTTCAGTTAATTCTTCTGGTGTTGTGTTTAGGTAATGTGCAATCCCTACTAAATCTGGGGCAACCTTGAACCTTGATTTATCAATTTTCAAAAGTGCATCTATTTCTGTGAGTGTACTTGTCGACTTTGTTTCATCAAGTGATGCAAAGACCACACCTAAAATCCCTACCCCTACAGCAATAACGATACCTAAAATTAATGCAGTCTTTATCTCTGATTTCATATGATCACCCTAGTAAAACCAACTCGTTAAGAAGTGGAAAATTTGCAATATAAGCAAGTTGATTTGTAAATACCAAAATTCCTAAAATAATTATGAATGCACCTAAAATTACATTGTAGTATTTGAGATGTTTTGACATTGAGCGAATAATTCTTGTGGCTCTTGAGAAAAATACTCCAATCAAGACAAATGGAATTCCAAGACCTAGTGAATATGCAAGTAGTAAACTAAATGAAATGGATGGGGTAGTGGCTGCCAAAGTAAGTATTGTCCCAAGTATTGGACCTACACATGGTGTCCATCCTACTGCAAATGCTAAACCAAACACAAAAGACATTGGATAACTTGACTTTGAATTTCTTGGAAAGAATTTCTTTTCCATATTTAATGCACGAATTTTTGTGGATAGCAGCAAAAAGATACCAAAAGCAACAATTATGATCCCTCCCACAAAGTTAAGGCTCTCCGTAAATTCACCAGCTGTACTGGAAAGAACACTGTTGATTAAAACACCCAGAGTAGAAAACACAACTGAAAACCCTAGTACAAAAAATACGGTGTTTAGTACTATGTTTAATCTATTAATCGAAAGGACAGTTCCGTTTTTGGACCCAAGCTCTGTAACTGTCGTTCCTGATATGTATGCAAGAAAAGCTGGAATCATTGGTAAAATACATGGAGCAATAAATGAACTTAGACCTGCAAGTAATGCCACAAGTATTGTTGGGTCTGCCATGATACAAATTCCTAATTTTCCTTTTAAAACATTCTTCCACTTCTTTACCTTATCTAAACACAATCAATTTTTAACTGGGGTGCAATTATTTTTGATATGAATAAGCGATTTATTATTGTTGGAATAGTTTTAGGAATTACAGTTGTGGTTGCTGTACTTATCGGTTCACCTGCACTTGGTGGCTTTGACGCTATGCGTTAATTGTAGAATTTTTTATAAGCTATTTCAAAAATTTCAAGTGATTTTTCAATATCCTTAGATGACAACCATGCCGTGACTGAAATTCTTAATCTTGCCTGATTCTTTGGTACTGTTGGATATCTAATTGGCTGTGCAAATATTCCATTATCAAACAAAAATTTTCCAAAATCCATGGCTGATTTCTCATTTCCGACAATTATTGGAATTATTTGTGTATTGGAATTTATCTCATAGCCAATTTGTCTGAGTCCTTTTGAGATTTGTTTGGTGTTTTTTTCTAGCTTTATCTTTTGTTTTTGTCTGTTTGATTCAAATCTTTTCATGGAATGCTCTACTAAAAATGAAGGAAGTGCAGAAGTGTAGATAAACGATTTTGATTTGTTTATGCATAAATCAATTACATTGCTTTGTGATGAAATGTACCCTCCAAATGATCCTAATCCTTTACTTAGACTGCTAATATACAAATCAATTTTTTTTGCAACTCTGAAATGATCTGGGGTTCCCTTTCCATCTCTTCCAATTACAAAATCCCCATGAGCGTCATCTACAATTGTAATTGCATTTGATTTCTCTGATATCTCTGCAATTTGATTTAACGATGATAGATTACCATCCATGCTGAATATTCCTTCAGTTATTACAAACTTATTTTTTCCTTTATGTTTTAATTTTTTATTCAAGTCTTCCATGTCATTGTGTTTGTAAATTGAAACTTTGGCATCTGATAATTTACAGGATTCAATTATACTTGCATGGTTTAACTCGTCACTGAGAATCAAATCTCCTTTTTTTGCTAGAGCTGAAACTGCTCCAAGATTTGCCATGTATCCTGTTGGATAAATTAAGCTGTTTTGATGTGACTTGTGTTTTGCAAGCTTGTCTTCTAATTTTTTATATGATTCATCATTACCTGACACCAGCCTGGAGCTTGACTGTAATTGGCCGATTTGTATTTTTGTCGTAGGTATGCCCAGGTAATCATTGGAGCAAAGATTGAGGAGTTTTTTATTATTGATAGTAATTTGTGAACCGCTAGAAATCCCATATCGCAATTCTCTATAGAGGTTGTTTTGTTTTAGACTCTGTAATTCTAAATCAATAAAATTCAGTTTATGTTTGGAGGTCACTTATTATTTGTTGAAATTAGGCATGTGTAAAATCGTTTCTTATCGGGGTCATTTTTCAGTTTAATCTTTGTTCCAAGAAAGGATATGGGTCCACGGGGGATTCACCTATCAAATTGGGGATAAAAATGAATACAGGAAGAGGATTCAGCTATTACATTTTGCTTATTTTACTCAAGCACAATACGAATTATGAGTTCTTTTACTTTAGTGTTATAATTTCAAAATTATTGTCATCAAAAATTGGACTCATTTGTTCAGATCCGAATAATCTTTGTTCTAATTAAATGCTTAAACATAGAATGAGAATTTTTCACCATTCTTTTCTTTCTTTTGCTAACTCCAAAATTCAGAAATCCACGTTATGGAAATCTTCCTTCATTGATTAATTCTTTGTACACTGTTTTTTCAATACGAGTTTCTGCTGCACCGCATTTACTACACATACCTGTTTCATCTGGATTCTCTTTCATTTTCTTTTCACATTCTACACATTTGTTAATTCCTTTTTTGAATCCCATATCAGAATTTTTTTCTAATCTCGATAATAACTATATTTGGAACTCCTAATTTTGATTTTACTTCATTCTTTTTTTTATTGCTTCAATTAACTTTGAAAATACTCACAGTTTCCAAATTGGAAAATTAATCATTCAATTAATTTTTTAGGTTTGAATCCATATAGGCCTGAACCAATCTTGGGGATAATTCGTGCTTCTAAAATCTAGTCCATTTAAGGAATCTAATTTCACTCAAATGACTTAACAACCTTTGTAATTCGATGACCACAATTTGCACAAAGATTAATTTTGTTATCAAATCTAAGCTCTCCGCATTTACTACATCTTGTAAAAGCCATAATACATTCAAAACCAACTAAGAGTTAAAAATGATTTTGATTTTGAACCAGAACTTAAGAGGTTTGAATCTTTCTTGGGAATAGAAAACAATTCGATTTAGAATCCACTGGGATTCACCTATCATTTTGGAGATAGAAATGAACGCAGATAGATGTAGGAAATTAGAGTTTTGAGACTTCATCTAATATGGTATTTGCAAATCTTCTACCTGCACGATTTTTTGTTTTCACAATTTTTACTAAATGTGGACATAGTTCTTTATCATCAAAACAAAGTTTCAATAGATTGTAGTATTCTAAGACAGTAGAATCATTATTTTCAAGAATTATTTTCTCTATGATATTTTTTGCCCTAGATATTTTATCTTCAAGTGGGAGTTTAGCTATACTATACTGTAAGAAGATCTTTACGATCTCTTTGTGTCTTTCTCCAATAGATACGGTTAATCTAAATTTTGGTATTTTGTTAAATTCATCATTTATTTGTAATAATGCATTATCATATTTCATGTGATATCTTTGCATTAATGGCATGATCTGACGCAATAATATTATGTCAAATTCATAATCTTTTGAAAGATTTCGTTCTGCATCTATTACAAGTTCGATTATTACAAATGTAAATTTTAACGGATCTCTGGTTTCAATTTTTTTATATTCTACAGGATGTTTCACAAACATATTGTTTAGGATGTTAATGCTATGTGCTGATAACAAACCTCGTTTTTTGTCTGCATTTAGAGTTTTTATAATTTTAAGAAGTGTAACCGAAAACAATGAATAGTTTCTAGCAGACGCCCCATTTTTCTCAAGACATTGAATTTCAAAATTATTTGCAAACTCATCTAAAATTCTTGGAATCTGTTCTGCTTGTTCTATATTTCTAAAATTGATTACTTTGTGTTTTGTATCGTCAGAATTGACGGCCGATACAAATAATGGATTTGCTAGTTTTAATGCACTTTGAATTGATGTTAATTTGCTTTTATTGCCTTTACCGTATTTACTTTTTTGTAAATTCTGAATGGATTGAATTAAAGAATCATGCAATGAACTATTACAACATCGTTTTTTCATAAATATGTATTAAATCTAGGTATAAAATTATGATTTTTTTTATTTTACTTGATAGTTATGCGTAAAACTTCATTCAAAATATGGCATATTTTGAACCGTTTATGGGATAAAATGAGCATCTAAAATGATAAAAAATTTAGTAAACCTGAATACATCAATATTTCAAAAGTACCGAATCCAATTAATCCTAATATAATTAAAATCAAATTTCGATCCATATCTAAAAATAAAATTTATGAGATTTAAGGATGTCAACAATTTAGGAATTAAACTATGTCACTAGAGATCTGACCATTTTTGGGAAAGGGATGATGTTTGGTTCCACATCACGGGGGATTCAGTAACCAAATTGAGATTTAAAATGTACGCATATGGGCATGAAACATGATTTCAATAATGAGATTCAGGTTTAGGTTTAACTATTGATAAATCATATTTGAAAAAAGAATTGTCATTTTTTGAAACTGTAGAAAAAAGACGCTCAGTTAGATCATTTTCTAAAAAGTCCATTGAAAAATCAAAGATACAAAAAATTTTGAGAACTGCATGGATGAGTCCTTCGGCTATGGGAATGCAAAATTTCAAAATCTTTGTTGTCGAAGAACAAAAGAAAAAAGAAAAATTAGTAAAAGCAACACATGATCAAGAATATGTTAATTCTAGTCTTGTTCTTGTCTTTTGTACAGATCCCAAAAGAATTAAGTTTATGGGAAATCGTGGCAAACAACTCTTTTCAGTACAGGATGCAACAATTGCAGCATCTTATTCCCAATTAGCAGCAACGGCATTAGGCCTATCAAGTGTGTGGGTTGGGCATTTTAACGAAAAAGCAGTTGCAGAAATAATTAAAACAAAACTTAGACCCGTAGTAGTTTTACCAATTGGATATGCAAATGAAAAACCAAAAGCAAAGAAAAATCAAAAAATGAAGGATTTAATTAAAAAAACTTAATTTTTAACTTGTTTATTTTTTTAGGTTTAAATGAAGTTCAGAAATATGGGGTGTGTTAAAGATAGGCAGTTTAGCAAAATAGTCTGAGTATAAATTAATTCAGGATCTCTTTCTAATTCCAAAAAGTATGCTTGCTGGAATGCCAACATACATTCCAATATTTAGTAAAATCAAACTAATCCCATACCCTAACACTTCATATTCTGAATCCATATCTGCATAGTTTAGAATTGAAAGTGAACTAATCATTGGAGTGATTGCAACTTTGACCATTTCTCGAAATACTGTGTTTTCACGCTCATAATCTGCAATATCTGGACTAAATGAATAATAGAAATCATTGAATGTATTCATGAATAACATTCCAGACTCTGTCTGCAATATGGAATTATCCCGTAATTCTCGCAGTTGTTGTACTTGTGAAGATAGCTCAGAACCAAATGTTGCAGTTGCAATTAGACAGCCACCTCCATTCTTTGAGTCTGTTATATTAGCCGCACTTGCAGTGGGAAGAATTCTGAAAATTGCATTTTCACTTAATGATACTACATAAAGAAAACCATCAGGTCCTCGTTCAATATCTGTAACACACCCAAATCCAGTACCTATGATAATTTCATCCATAGATTCATTCTTGTTAATTATGTTATCTTGAAGAAATGAACTAGTAAATTCAAAACCATCTCTATTTTCATTTAATTCAAATTTGTAAAGATTCCCAGTATTGCAGTCTCCTACAAAAAGAGAATTATCATAAGCGTTGGTTTCTTGAAATTTTGCAAAATCTAATCCTGTAGGTGCTACAACTGCTTCCCAAGTAAATTCTGGATCATCATAAATATAATCTTCATACCCTGGAAGACTATCTAGTTCAGATTCAGTTGCAGGTCCCATAATGACTATCCAACCACTGTTAAATTTCTCTGGAATCAAATTGATTTCATCAAAATCATCATCACCGTTTTCAGTAGCCCACAAATTCCCAGTTACAGGATCTATTGCAAGACCAAAACTATTTCGTATACCCATAGCAAAATATGGTTTTTCTGTTTCTAACTGCAAAATTACTCCGTTATCTTTAAAATTAATATCATCTCCTTTCAACCATTCTATGGGCTTGTTTTGAAGAAGACCATAGTGTAATGTATCGCCAATTACTGCATAGACTTGATCATCTAACCCTACAGTCATTGCCCCACCATTGTGAGAAACATTTGAAGGAAGTTTTTTTAACAATACTGGATTTAACAAAGAATTTCCATCCCATTCAAATTTGTAAATTCTATTTCCTAATGATTCACCTCCATCCTTCTCTGCCTCTGTAAAATAGAGATATACTGATGAATCAACACTAGTAATTCCCAACATGCCTTTTTCTCCAACTGAATCCACACTCACATCAAGCACAGGTTTATCTTGTAAAACTCCATCTCGAATTAAACGAACCATTCCATCACTTTTTTGTAAAAATAAAATATCATCTTCAACAAAAGTCATAGTAGTTATCATACAACACAAATTTGACACATATTTTTCAACAACTAGATCTTTAACTTTTAATGCTGGTTCACCAAATATGTCTGCAAAAGCATCAGTAAATACAAAACCACTTGAAATTACTAAAAGTACGAGAAGAAAAATGAATCTCATAGAATATTGTGAGGTGTATCTGTAATTAAATCATCATCAAATTTGTACCTAGAAGTCTTATTTTAGAAATAGTTTTTGATGCTTGATTCTTTAGATGCTTGAATCTTTTTTGGGATGAAATGAGAAACAGATAATCAAATTATTGATAGGATTAAAGAAATGAAATATGTTCAAACTAAATCATAGAATGGATTCACTGCCAAGTGGGATGTGGGCACGGAAAATTTGATTTGTATTGTTATACTTGGAGCCCAATTCTTTCAATTAATTCCATGTCTTTTTTAGCCTCGTTCCCTCCCATGGTAAGATATCCTTCAGTAATTATTCCATTTGCACCGCTTTGCAGGAGTTCTTCACCCGAATCATCTAGCTTTGATTCTCTTCCTCCAGAAATTTTAATTACTGATTCAGGCAATAGGAATCTGATCACTGAAAACATTCTTACAATTTCAGAATTTGGAAGATCTGTTTGTAATTCTAGAGGAGTTCCAGGCATTGCAACAAGAATATTAATTGTCACTTCTTCAGGATACAATCTACCTAATTCTATTGCCAATTCTAATCGTTGGTCTCTTGTTTCTCCCAATCCTATAATTCCACCAGTACACAATTCTAATCCTGCATCTCTTGCAATACCTAGAGTTTTCAATCTGTCTTCATATGTGTGAGTTGTGCAAATTTCTGGAAACTTTGATTTTGCAGTTTCTAAATTATGATTGTATCTTTTTACTTTGAGTTCTTTTAGTTTTTTTGCCTGCTCTGGTGTAAGAAATCCCAAACTACACTCTACACTAATCCCAACTTTGTCATTAATTTGATTAATAATTTTACAAACTTTTTCAAAATCTCTTGATGAAGGCTCTCTCCATGCAGCAACAAGACAGTATGATTCAGCTCCTTCCTCTTTTGCTTTTTGTGCTTTAAGAACTACTTCTTCTGGTGATGGTAATTGATATGTCTCTATGCCTGTGTCAAAAAATGCTGATTGTCCGCAAAACGTACAATCTTCACTGCAAGCGTTTTTTTTGATATTGTTTAATTGCTCAACATCAACTTTTTTCCCGTTAAAATCACGAGTAATTTCATTTGCACATTTTGCTAGCTCTTTTAGACTCTCTTCTGATGTATTCAACAATTTGCTAGCATCATCAGAAGATATCCCAATCCCTGAAAACACTTTCTCTTGACACTCTTTGATGAATTCCAAAGCACTCATATGATGAGACTACAAGTATTCCATTTATAAAAATAATGGATTGGTTAACCCTTCTTGTGATGGGGGGTTAACCGTCTTCAAACTACCTTTGGTTTTGCAGATTGAATTGTTTTAATTGTTTTTTGTAGGAGTAAACGGAGTTCCTTTTCTGTTATTGCTAAAGGGGGTACAAGCATGACTATGTTTCCAAGTGTTCTTAGGTAGATTCCTTGTTTTTTACCCTCCTCAAAGAATATTTTGTTAATTGATTTTCGGGGATGAATTGGAGTTTTTTCCTTTTTATTTTCCACTAGTTCAATCCCCATGAGCATTCCTTTGTATCTAATATCACCCACGATATCCATTTTGGATAATTCCTCGTAGAATTCATCAAAAACTTTTGACGTTTTTTGAATTTTTTTAATTAAATTACTTTTTTTATACATGTTCAGATTTTCATTTGCAACAGCTGCAGCAATTGGATTTCCAGTGTAAGTGTGACCGTGAAACAGATGTGTCCAATCGTTAAATTCTCCTAAAAATGAATCATAGATTTTCTTATTTGCTAATGTTGCAGCCATCGTAAGATATCCTCCAGTTAACATTTTGCCATATGATACAATGTCTGGAATACTTTTTTGTTCCTCATACTGTGTCATTGATCCTAATCTTCCAAAACCGGTTGCAATTTCATCTAGAACAAACAACACGTCATATTTTTTACAGAGTTGACTGATTTTGAATTGAAATCCTTTTGGATAAATTATTACACCTCCTGCAACCTGTGCGCCACTCTCCATTACAAATGCTGCAATGTTGTTGTTTTTGGAAAACCTATTTTCAATTTTTTCTAAACAATGATTCTGATAGTCTGTAACAGTAAATCCATTTGGAATTCTGTATTTGTTTGGAACCGGAAATTGAATTGTTGAAAATAATTGTCTTTTGAATTTGCCAAAAAATTCTGGCACGTATCCTACAGACATGGATCCAAATGTATCTCCATGATATCCGTTTTCTAATGTTGCAATCTCTGTTTTCTTTTTATTTCCAATATTTTTCCAATACTGCAATGCCATTTTGATTGCAATCTCCATTGCAGATGAGCCGTTATCTGAATAGAATACCTTGTGCATTTTTGGCGATATTTTTACAAGAGTGTTTGCCAGTTTTTCTGCAGGCTCATTTGTAAGGTTAAACAATGACGAATGCTGGAGTTTCTTGGTTTGTTCTGTAATGGCTGTGATTAGTTGTGGGTTTGAATGCCCCCACACATTACACCACATTGATGCAACAGCATCAATCATCTTGTTTCCTTTGGAGTCAATTAACCATACTCCTTTACCTTTGGTGATTTTATCAAAAGATTCCCACTCTTTCATCTGTGTGTTTGGGTGCCAAACAGAACTTTTCAACTACTTTGGTGTAATTCCAGATCTTAATAATTAACCGATTTGTTTTGATCTTTTCTTCTGGCTCTAAAGATTAATGAATTAATCATCTTATGATATCGGTATTCATGAAAACTGAAAAAGAAATTGAAGAATATGGAAAAGAAATAGAAAAAAGATTGCTGGAAACTGAATCTATGGATGCTATGAAATACTATCAGGGCGTTCTCAGAACACTTGATTGGGTAATTACAGGAATAGATGTTTAGGTGTGGCTGAACTAACCGATGAATTAATCAATGAAATGTTCTGAATCTATTGTGTTGAAATCCATTTTCATTACTGGAACAGATACTGATGTTGGGAAAACGTACATCACAGCAGGTTTGGCAGTGTCTATTCGAAAAATGGGCATTGATGTGGGCGTAATGAAACCTTTTGCTGCAGGAATTGCCCAGAAAAAGGGATTCAAATCTGAAGATGTTGAAATTTTATCTACTGCTGCTCAAGTAAATGACTCTGAAAATTTAGTAAACCCTCAATTCTTCCCAATACCTGCATCACCTTACACTGCGTGGAAAAATTTGAAAATAAAACCAAAAATTCCTGGAATACTTTCAAGTTTCAAAAAATTATCAAAACTTCACAAAATGATCCTTGTTGAAGGAATGGGTGGGATGATGACTCCTATATTGAAAGATTACTATGTTGCAAATCTGATTAAAGAAATGAAAATCCCTGTAGTCATAGTGACGAGAAGTAAAATTGGAACTGTCAATCACACCATAATGACTGTAATGATGTGTGAAAAATATAAAATTCCAATTAAAGGAATAATCATCAATGATTTTGATTCTGATGGATACAAAACAAAAGAATTGACACGTGATTTGAAGAATCTGTTGGGAGTTCCAATATTGGGCTCGATTCCATTTATTGATGATTTGAGCGATTCCTCACTGTATAAAATCTTCAAGAAAAATCTTAATTTGAAATTATTATTGAAATAGATGTATCCTACACTCGTAAAATTTTAAATTTATTTGATCCACCCACATTGCTAAATTTAGCTATTTCGAAGATTATTTTCGAAAATGTATTATTTTCTTTAGACCACACAAAAGATTTTTTTCCAACTGGAATATTTTTAGATAATACTAACCAGATATTTTCTTTTTCAGGTTGAATTTTTTCCATTTTGGCAATTTTTTCATTGATTATTTGAATATCTGATGATTTTGGTATGCAAATCAACAATGTCTTTTTTGGATCTTTCTCCAATGTCTTTATGTCTGGAACTACAATATCTATATCAATTCCATTATAATCTATTTTTCTTTGACTTGTGATCAGGGCATTAGTAAGTAGATAGTGTAGTAACCCTGTAGCTAAAACTCCAACGGATTCATCTTTTTCTCCCATTGAAACAACTTGATCGTAACAATTATTTGAAATATCTTCAATTACCTCATCAAACTTTTTTCCAATAATCAGTTTTGGAATAATCTGTGATTTTTCAATATATTCAAACAAGTAATCTTTGATTGGATTTGCTTCTTCTTCCATTATTCAATCATATAAAAAAGCCTCACTTATATCATAATGCCTACGCGTTGTATTTTTGAATTGAAATAATTCAAGCTGTTTTTAATTAAATGGATTAAAGGTCAAGAAAGTAATTCTGTCAAGTTTGTAAAAAGTTTAATTGTTCATGTATGATAGTTTAGTTTGTTAAGTAATGAAATGTGAACATTGTGATATAATACTAATGGATGACGAGAATGTAGTTACAAATTACTTGATTCACAAGAGAATATGTCATAAAGATGAGCTACCAGATGAAGAAAAAATGTTTGGTGAGTATAAGAAAAAAATGATCAGACAAAAAGAAGAGTATGTTAAATTTATAAAAAAAATAGGTGATTCTGATCTAATATTCAATGCTAAGGAAAGAGATGTGTATAATGATAATTAATTTCTAAATTCCATCCATATGCTTAAGTTCATTATTCTTACACAAGATTCATGACACCTCATAGAAGAAGAAAAATCATAAAAGATTTTTTTGACAAGGCAGATGCTAAAAATCTGATAGTTTACAAAGACTTTTCAACATTTCCAGAAATCATAAAAAATATTGTAAAAAATCGTAAAGATGAAACTAAAACATTTCAAGATTTCAATAATGTTTTCCAAGATCCTAAAAAATTGACAACACTTACAGTTTTTGTTTCAAAAAAATTCAAAATTCATGATGTGTCCACTATGCGACTGATGTCTAATTATTTCATTTTTTATGGCTTGAATTATCTTGAAACCCGTACACTAATTCTAAAAGAATTCATTAATCCCACTAAAAAAATCGGTAAGAAAAAAATCAAAGTGGCAAAAAATACGACATTGCACCAACTAGTACTTAGTCTTGCTCAAGAATTAGGGATGGCTGAATTTGAAGAATTATTTCCAAAACATTTTCATCATATCTTGGGTAATTCGGCATGGTATTTCAAAAATAATGGATTTTGTTTTATTGATGAAAATGGAAATGGAGTATCTTTCACACAGGAGAATTTTGCAGATCTAATAAATGAATTTGATTCAGATTTTACTGAAATAATTGATGAATGGGCAAGAAGAAATGCAAAAACACGCAAACTGAATCAAAAATAAGTCTGTTTTTCAATACGCTTAAGTTTGCAATACACACGAATTATGTATGGCCAAATCATTGGGGGATTACAACATCGAAAGATCTTCTTCATCGGATGTAGGAAATATCACATGGACTCAAAAAACATCTACAGATGTCCATAAACCAAAAAAGAAAAATCCAAACAAAATCTCTCAAAATATTCGCGCAACAAATATCATTTTCACTGAGACTCAAGTCAAATCAACTGCAAAGAAAGTTTTCATAATTGAAGAGGTTGTGGATACTTCGACATCAAAAATGAAACATCTTGACAGAAAATTTGAAAACTCTTCTGCATCCAACTGTAACATAA
Organism: Candidatus Nitrosopumilus sp.; assembly: GCA_029860565.1. Lineage (GTDB taxonomy): Archaea > Thermoproteota > Nitrososphaeria > Nitrososphaerales > Nitrosopumilaceae > Nitrosopumilus. Next base: position 30,994 of record JAOUAY010000001.1, on the reverse strand, counting down.
AGCAGGGCTTTAAGAGACCTGCTAGGTGATGAAATTAAACTAAAATCCAAAACGGATTCTGAATAGTTCAAAGATTAGATTATAATACATAGTTGTTATTGAAAAATAAAATGACAGACATTTCTGAAATTCCATCTAAAGAAGAAATTCTTAAAAATATGGCAAAACATCTACAAACAAATATGCAAGATGGTGAAGAGGTTTTACTTAGAACATATGATCTTGCTTTTATTAAAGGAAAAATTGAAGGAATTGCTGAGGAAAAGAACAAAAATTTGCTGACTTAATTCATGGTACCTTTCAATGTATAAGAAATTATGACCGATAAAAAATCTGAGACTTATTTTATTTTAGCCGATAATATGATACACATCGTAAAAGATGAGATTAGGCTTTGTACTGATGAATCTGATTTTAATGTAAAATATGATCCTAGTGCAAATTTATTTGCTACATACTGTCGTAAATGCAGAGTAAAAAATTTCAATGAATGATTAACAAAATCTATGTTATTTAATTTACAAATTATAATTAATTATATGATTAATTAGTCGTTGTAGACGTAACGTCTTTCACCTCTATTTTCTTTTCCAGTTTGTACATCAACTAAAACGAATTCTTTCTTTGAATTAACCATTGATTCTTCTGGTGATAGTTTATTTTCATGTAATTCTTCATATTCTTCCCACGTCAGTCTTTTTCTATTGCCGATTTCTACTTCTAGGTTCATCTTATTCACAATTTCTTCGTATTCTGGCTGTACAACTCCGCTGAATACCATTGCACTACTTCCACTACCATAAGATCCAAATCCTATTCTTTTTCCTTCTAGATCAATTCCTTTTTTGTATTCAAATTCTAAACTACTTCTAAATCCAAGGTATAATGATGCCGTATACAAATTACCAATCATAGTTGATGCAACAATCGAACTTGCTAGCTTTGATTCATAAATTTCTTGATATTCTTGAGTTCTAGTAAATAGTTTGGTAAATTCATGATCTTTTGCCATAAATTCTTCATCACCTAATACAGATTCAATTGTTCCACGTGGGTCTTTAGGTATTGGTTCATCCATTTCTATGTCTTGTAATATTTTTTTCCATCGTGGAAGTTGTCGCCACTCATGTCTAACTAGATACGCTAGTGCTTTCTTTCCCATATTGCTGTATGGTAAGTGCATGTTGATGTAATCCATATGATCCAAAATTGTTTCATTTGTCTTTATCTTGATTAGTCCAGATGAAATTACTTTTTTCTTGTATGATTCAAGTGCTTTTTTTACTTGAATCATGTAAAGCAAATTAGAATACTGTCCATGAACAATAGGGGTTTCTTTTCCAAAAGGCCTGTAAAAGTCATATTCATCTTTAATTGATGTGGCTGTAACTTTAGGATCAAATGCTAATAGTCTTGGTTTATCATTGAGAAGCATAACTACTGCTCCTGCCCCTTGGGTCATTTCTCCACTAGAACCCAAGTCATACTTTGCAATATCTGAAACTACAACAAGTGCATGTTTTCCTTCTGCTTCACCTGCTCTAATCCAGTTTGTATTATCATAAAGAGCATAAGAGCCACTTACACAGGCAAATTTAGTTTCTACTCCTCCACAATGTTCAAATGCGCCTTGACCATAAACCTGCTCTAGCATTCCCACCACATAGGAGTTCATTGCCTTTGATTCATCAAATGCTGATTCAGTTGAAATGTATAATCTTCCAATATCTTCTGGGGAAAGTTTATTTTTTTGCATAATTTGCAAACATGCATTTGCCGCTAGACATGCTGGGTCTTGATTGGCATCAACCATTGCCATTTGAGAAACCCCTAAACCTTTTTGTAATTTTACTGGATCTAATCCCCTGTTAATTGCAAAATCAGATGCATCAATATACAATCGTGGAATGTATATTTCAATATCATCTATTCCAGCTGCCATAAGCTTGCTCTCTGAAATTCATTAATAAGGATATGGGGTTAATTCTATGTAACTGGGAAGGGAATTTTTATATTTTTTTCTGACAAGTCAATAATTATTTGATCGCATTTTCTTATTTTTCTAATTCATTTTCAAATATATTTTTAAATGTTTCAAAAGGCTGTGCTCCAAAAAGTTTCGTTGTTTTACCATCTGGTCCAATCACAAAAAATGCTGGGGTTCCCGTTAATTCTAAATTTTTTGCATCTTTGTTACTTGCAAGGATTGTCTGTGAGTGTAGTGCCTTTACCATACATTCAGACCATATATCCATGTCTAACCCAATTTCTTGGGCAAATTTTCCTAGATTTTCTGATGATGCCCATCCATTATTCTCACCAGTCCAGTTTGAATACAAAATATCATGATATTCCCAAAATGACCCTTGATCATTTGCACAATGAGCTCCATGGGAGGCATTAATAGAATCAGGACCAATTATGTTATAATCTTTGAAAATCATTTTGACTTTTCCTGTTTCAACATAATTTTTTAAAATATCCTCTTCTGTTGAATGAAAGAAAACATTGCAAAAATGACACTGATAGTCTCCAAATTCAATTAATGTAATTGGGGCATCTGATTTTCCAAGAACTGGTGAACCGTTAGCTAAGAATGTCTCTATTGTAATCTTTGGTGGCCCTACTTGTTGAATTGTTGGGGCTGGTTCTATTACAAGTTCTGATTGGTTTGAAATACCCTCAAATCCAACAAATGCAATAATTATTACAATTGATGCAATTCCCGCACCTATTGCAAGAGACGGACCGTGTATCAATGATTTGTAATTTTTTTTAGTACATTTAGTCTTTTGTGATTATATGTTATTCATGGAAATTCATTTTCATTTTTTTTAATATGATCATTAAAATAATTATTGAATTTTAATATTTTTTAAATTCCTCGATTAATTTCATAGTACTTCACTGGATGTGGAAATTGCCTATTGTGATCAACTTCTCTCCAAAATCTCTCTTCATCAATATTCCTACCTTTACTAATCCATAAGTTCAGAACTTTTTGCATAAACATTTGTGTACTTTGATCAATCTGTGGCCTGCTACCTGTCTCTTTTTCTACTCTGTCTCGTTCTTCTTTGAATTTTTTTAATAGTTCTTTGAGATGTTTGCCGTTCATCTGGGCGATTTTTTCTCTTTTTGTAGACTGAATGTTTTTTTAAAATTTGATAAAAATCCCATATTTGAAATTAAAAATTCAAAGAGTTCTTAATTGTCTAGACTCGATTATTTTTAAATTATTAATATGATCTTTATAGCATTTAATTGACTAAAATTTTGTATATTTTCCAAAATCTTCTTTACAATATTTATATTTTATAATTTCTGTATTAAAATGATAGATTTCCTGTTTAAGATGTGCGTGGTATTTTTTTAATTAGATACACTTCAAATTATTGAGATCTATGAAGGTTTAGAACCTAAATAAATGGGTCAAATATATCAAAATCATGAAGAAAGTTTTTGTCAACGGATATGGTTCTATTGGCAGCAGAATTGTTTCTTTTTTAAAAGATGATCCAGAAATCCAGGTTATTGGAATTGGAAAGTATTCTCCTGATGTTAAAGTAGAAGAGGCAATTTCAAAAGGTCTCGATGTATATGTTCCTGAAAAAAAGATGGGCGATTTCTCCAATTTTAAAATTACTGGAACCTTGGAATCTGCACTAGATGAATGTGATTTAGTAATCGATGCAGCTCCTGGTGGACATGGTTATAAAAATAAAAAAAATCTTTATGAGCCAAAAAATATCTCTGCAATTTATCAAGGTGGAGAATCTACAATTGGAGATGAAACAGTTTCAGATTTACTGTTTAATTCTAGAGCTAATTATGATCAAGCATTAGGCAAACATCATGTTATGCAAGGTAGTTGTAATGTTACTGGAATGGGACGAATTCTTGAACCTTTACGCGATAAATTTGGTGATCAATTAGTTCGATTTGATGTAACACTTGTTAGGCGATGGGCAGACATTGAGCAAACTGAAAAAAAACTTTCAGACACCATAGAAATGACTGAAAAACCACATCATGGTGATGATGTTAAACTTTATTTTGGAAAAGATGCGCCACTTTATGTTCGTGCAATTAAAGTTCCTACAAGACAAATGCACTTACATATTATGGATATCCGATTCAAGAATACCGCACCAAAACCTTCTGAAATTCATGATATATTTACAAATGAATTTGGTGTTGCTACACTATGGACTGCAAAGGGAACAAAAGATGTTAGAGATTATGCTCAAAATATGGGCTTTAATTTTACGGATACCAACATGATACACATCCACGCAAACATGACCGTATCCATTGGTGACACTGTACAAATGATGTATTCTGATGATCAGACTGGAATTGTAATTCCTGAAAACCACATGTTGATGCAAGCGATGTTATTTGGAAAATCATACCATGAAGCATTTACCCACACAGAATCAATATTCCATATGAATGAAAAAAAGCAAAAATTACAAGAGCATTTTGCTAAAAAAGATTAATTTTTAATTTTCTCGATTCTGATTTTTTTAGGAAAGTTTTTTAAAACTTTTTCTACGATTATTCGCAAGTCTTCAATTTCCACTTTATCTCCTTCTTGCGGTATGTCTTGTAGTCTTTCATGTAGTAATCCATTAAGGGATGCATAATCATCCCCTTCAGGAACTTTAGTTTTAAAAATCTCATTGATAGTGTCAATTTCAATATCCCCATTAGTGATAATTGTATTTTGATCAATTTTTTCATATCCTGCCTGTCTTGTTAAATCTGTTTCATCTTCAATTTCACCTACTATTTCTTCAAGTAAATCTTCCAGAGTGACAAGACCTTCAACACCTCCATGCTCATCAACCACAATTGCCATGTGTGTTTTCCTGCCTTTCATTTCTTTTAGCAATGCACTGACCATTTTTTCTTGAGATGCAAAAACAGGTTTTCTTGCTATTTGTTCAAGACTCACCATTTTATTATCCCTCTCTAATTCTTTGAGAACATCTCTAACATGGATGAATCCGACAATATCGTCACCTGAACTCCCATAAATTGGAATCCTTGAATGACCGCTTTGATTAATCTGTGGCAGTGCTTCAAAAAGTAACATTTTTGAATTTAATGAAAACATCTTTGTTCTTGGAGTCATTACAGAGCGAATTACCGTATCATCGAATTTTAGAGCGCCGTGAACCAATTCCATCTCATCTTTTTCAATTGCTTTTTCTTCCAATCCTTGATCAATCACTCCTTTGATTTCCTCTTCTGTGATTGGAGGTGGTGTTTGGCTACTTCCAGTCATTTTTACAACTCCCCTAGTAATTATTTCAAAGAATTTTACAATTGGATAAAATACATAACTAAATACAAGTAACACTGGTGCGTATTTTAATGCAATTTTAGTGGAGTTTGCATTACAGTAAGTCTTTGGGGTGATTTCACCAAACACTAGAATCAAAAATGTCATGATTCCAACTGCAATTCCTAATCCATCATCACCAAATAATCTAATTGCTAAACTAGTAGCAAGTGCAGATGCTCCAACATTTACTAGATTATTGCCAAGATTTACACTAGACATCATCCAGCTTGGATTCATTTTTAATTTATGAAGTGCTTTAGAACCTTTCCTTCCTTCATTGAATAGTTGGATTACTTTTGATTTTCTTATTCCCACAAGAGCAACTTCTAATCCACTAAAAAATCCCGATAATCCGATAAGAACAACTAATGTTGAAATTTCAATCCACAAATCTACCATAGGGTTCTCCCAGAATTTTTTTCAGAACTTTGTCTATTGTTCATTTATTTTTTTTGCACCATCTTTTGGTTGTACTTGTTTGCTAAAACATTGATTTAAGGTTTGAGATGACTATATACATTCTTAATAATCTGTACCTAAAAGACGAGGCTAATTTTTTGGTGGAATTGCAAATTTATTTTCAGGATTATTGTGATAATCTACTGGTAGCATTGCATCTTTTTGTCTACCTGTGAGAATTCCAATGACAACGTCATCTTTTTTTATGATCTCTTCACTGATTAACTTCTTTATTCCTACAACTGATGCACCTGATGCCATCTCACAATCAAATCCATTAAGGCCAACAACTGACATTCCATCCAACATTTCAGAATCTGAAACTGTCGTTACAACACCATTTGTAAATTCTAGTGCACGTAAACCTTTCAATATATTTGCAGGTCTACCAATTTGAATTGCAGTTGCTTTAGTTTTTGGCTTTAATCCTTCTTTATCTAAATGATCATAGTACCTGGAAATTAATTCTGTGTTAGGATTTCCTTTATTCCATCTAAGTTTTTCGCCTTCAAATTTCCCATTATACAAATCAGATAATGTACTTGCACCTTCAGAATTAATTACTGCAATTCTTGGAATTTTTTTAATCCATCCCCATTCATATAATTCCATTAATGCTTTACCGCAACTTGATGTATTTCCCAATGCTCCTCCTGGATAAATAATCCAATCTGGAGATTCCCAATTTAGATATTCTAATGCTCTAAAAGGAATTGTTTTTTGTCCTTCTATCCTAAATGGGTTGATAGAGTTCACCGTATAACCATCATGATTTTTTGCATCATCCAGTGATTCTTTTAACGCATCATCAAAATTTCCATCCACTTCTACAATTTGAGCCCCAAATTGATATGCTTGACTTAGTTTTCCAGGTGCTATTTGTCCTGCAGGAATATACACATCACAATTAATCCCCTCATTTGCTGCAAACATTCCAGCCGACGCTGATGTGTTACCAGTTGATGCACAAACAATTTTTTTTGCCCCTATCATTTTTGCATGAGTTACAGCTGTTGCCATTCCGTTATCTTTGAATGAGCCACTTGGATTATATCCTTCAGGCTGTAACCATAAATTGTCATTTGAAATATTGATGAATTCTGCAGCTTTTGACATACGGTATGGTTTTGATTGTCTTCCCTCTGCCCCATCAAGTGATACTAAATATCTTGAACATTCTTCAATGTTTTCAGTATCAATCTGACAAAAATTTAATAATTCACGAAATCTCCAAACTCCACTTTCATTGAAAATACTTCCTTCGGAATTTCGTCTTTTGTAAAAAATTTCTTTTAGATTAACTGATGGTTTGTTTTTGTATTTTACATCTAGCATGTGGCCTTTTTCACATTGTACATTTGGACTCTCAATTGAATATTTTAAACCACATTGTGGGTTAATACACTTGAGATAGGCATCACCTTGCATCGTAATTACAAATAATCAATGATAATTTAAAGCAAATGTGTAAATTTCATACATGTTAAGTCGTTTTTTAAATCTTAAAAAAATTAAAATTTCTTTAATTAATCTAATTTTGGTATTTTTTCTTAACCTTTAGATTAGATGTATCATAATGGTAATTATGATTTCATATAATGAGTATCTAAAAAAAATACTTTCTCAAACACTTGATTCTTACAATATTCTTAAAAGAATTCAGGATAAACCTGGAGATCTTGATAATATTAACAAAGAAATGCTAAAAATTAATGGATTCATCAAAGTTGTAACAAACAATATTGATCAAAAAAAAATTCCTTTGAATGATTTTAAAATATTACAATCAAAATTTAGTCAATATTTAGAAAATTATTTTTTTGAGAAAGAAATTGAAACCATGGCTCCTTTATACTCTAATGATATTGATAGAGTAAAAAATATGAGATTAAAAATTATCGAAGCATTAGAAGATAAGAAAATGATTGAGAGTATAGGGGATTTAATTGAAAAGTTATGACTAATGGAAAAAAATGTGTATTATGTGGATGTGTAGATCATAGGTTATTTGGATGCTCAAGACATATCTCAAAGAAATGTGGATGCTATGAGAATGATAGTTAATTTTTAAAAAATAACTATTTTCGTTTAGGTCCTGATCTTTCGTGGAAATTTAGACAACATTTGCATTCTTTTTGAACACATTCTGATTCACTATGATGATCACAAATACCACATTCACAGCTTTTTGACATGTTATTGATTATTTCAATTAGAATATAATTTATCCCATGATTTTTTATGAGTTTAAGGTCAAAATGGAACTATTTTTTAGATTTTATTTTTTTTGCAGGTCTTCCTTCCAATTCTTTTTTGATTTCATCAGCCTTGGCATCTACTGTTTTGATGATCACTTGAATAATACCGTCTAAATCACTATCTTCTGCATCTGGCTCTACAGTACTTGCAATTTCTTTAATTGTATCGGATATTTCAGAACTAACATCCTCAAAACTTTCAGGATCTTCATATGCTGCATTATAGAGTTCCTTGAGATTATTGACATGGGCAATTACTTGCTCTGTTATCACTATTTTGTAATCAGTACCATTCACGTCAAATTCTTTTGAACTCATACACGATTTCAAATTCTTTTGTTTATAATGTTTTTTAGGTCAAAATAATGATGTTGAATATAATTTATGTTTAAAATATTATGTAATCTAGTGCTGAAGCATCACTGATTAATCTAGTATGTTTTGAACCTACGACATATCCATTTTTTATATCCTCAGCAGGAATCCATCTGTTTGTTGAAGAATAATGTCTTTTTTCAGCCAATTCTCGTTCAATTGATTCTATGTCGAACTCAGCTTCTTCAACTTGCTGTGTTGTAAGATGTTTAACTGTGACAAGAATTTTTGTAACTTTTACACGATCTCCAAATTTCCATTTCAATACGGGATTTTCATCTGATACTTCTAATACTTTGATTTTCATTTGTTTTTTCCCAAAAGCATCATGACTGATAAGCGCTCTTTCATCCGTAAATTCTTCAAAACTAATTCTTGAATTAACTTCTGCATCTGAAACTGTCTCTAACAACGAGTCTGTATTTTTTTTAGTTGATTTAATCTCTATGTTCTCTTCAGGCATTATTGACATTATGCATCTTAGCCTTAAAAAGGATTTGAAAATTTAATTTAATTGGGCACTAGTTCTCTGTTTAGTCTTAAATGGCATGGAACATTCTTTGAGAAAAAGTTCTTTTCTTGTTCCATCTATTTTTGCAAAAAATCTACCTTCATAAGTACACACACAATCCGTAATTTTTAGTGATTCATCCCAAATCTTAAAAAATTCATGTAATTCTCTATTTTCATATTCTCCTAACCCTATTCTTTTCTTTGAGAGAAATTTGAATGCCAAAATTACATGTTTTTTCTTGTAAATATCAAATGTTTTAATCCATGTTAGGCACCTTTCAATTTGATCTGCTGGAACTGGAAGTGATGTACTTGTTCCAGATTTTGCCTCTATGGTAAATATTATACTATCTTTATTATTTACTGCCAACACATCAGGTAATGCAATACTGGGAGAACCAAGTCTAAATGCCTTCCATTTTTCTACCCTGTTGAATCTTTTTACTATGGTATCTTCCCACTGATATCCTCTTTGTCGTCGTATTCTGGCAGCTTTTTTATTATTGGTTTTGGTTTTTTTAATGATTTTTTGTTTTGTGATTGTCAGTGTTTCTGCTTTTATTCTCAATTGGCATATTGTTCACAATATTAGATATAGTAATGATGGTAATTACAAAATAACCTTTCATAGTGAATTGGTTTGACATATATTTTACGATTATTTTTACAAGTAAAGTATAGCACATCAAACTATTTCTAATTTAGAATAATTCTTAGTTTTTTAGAATCCAGATAACTTGATTTTTCATATTCAAAACCTTCCGTGATAATATTCTTGAAATACATCATAATTTTTTTCAACTCAAGAAATTTATTTTTGAATAATACTATATAGGAAATTTTAATTCATACGTAAAATCATTTTTAAGGTTTATTACGTCAAATTATTATTGTGAATTTTATCTATATGTTTTGATAGATCTTCTTTATTTTCAAATATGGATTCGCAGTATGCGCATTTACTTTCTTTCATAGGTACAATAAGTTAATTATAATATTTAACAATTCCTAATTAACGTCTGAGAAACTAATTGATTGTAAATGATTGTAAACAGAATATCTTATTCTTGACTATTAGTTCAAAATTAAAAAGATAGATAGCATGAATTTCACTCCTTAATACAGGGATTGAATTCCATACATTAGGTACCTATGCTTGAAGATGTCTTTATTGTAGATATGGTATTTTCTCCAATTTCTTACTTTTTATTCAATTCAGATAATTAAGAGATATTGTATTGGATTTTATTTTCATTGAATATTTATCTAATGATATTTCAGGTAAAGGATTAGATAATTCATTTAATGCACATTAGGTTTGATTCTTGAGTACAATGTACCAAGATTGATTTTATTTTGAACCCCCCTTCTAAAAATAATTAAGGTAAACCATTTAAAATTAGAAATTTATTAAATGCATAATAAAGGAATTAAAAGTTTAATAGATCACAAATTTCTAAAAGATTGTTGAGTGGCGAAGCGGTTATTGGAAGAGCATATGGTCAGTTCTCTTCATGTCACACGCAAAGACCAGATACCACTGACCCTATAGAGGTGAAATTAACTGATCAAGAAGATATGTTTGGAGGAGAACATACCATTGATTTTATTGAGGGAGATATCGAAATCAAACGCACTGGAATGTATCTCATCATTGCGGGACCACAAATTGGCAAAGTGAGTGGTGACCAACCTCGTTGGATAGACTTTTGGTTAAGAGTTAACAATGTAGATCTCCCAAATTCTAATGTCCGATATACACTCAAAGAAAATCATCAAAAAGATGTCATTGTTTTACAGGTCCTTACTCGTCTTAACGAAGGAGATACATTAAATTTTATGATGTCAGTTGAAGCAACTGGGGAAGGCATCGGAATTGAAGCAATTCAACCACCGGGTGAACCCTTAGTTCCTAGTATCATTCTAACAATGATAGAAATGTAAAAAATTTATTTGAATACAGGTGTTGATTGGGAAATTGCTGAAAGTTTTTTTGTAATCTCATCTAGTTTTCGTCTAGATTTATCATATTTGGCAAATTCTAGTTTACCCTCTTTTTCTGTTATTCCTAATCCACTGACAAATGTGCAAACTCCATCTATTTGATTTACTAGGGTCGGATCAAGAGTATCACTTGAATAAACTGTAGTGTTTCGTGCATTTTGTATTATGCGTGCCATCCTTTCTTCCTCTCCTTTAATTTTACTATAAATCACACTTTTTTGATCAGTAGCAGTATTGTAATTCATTGTCAATCTGTTAATAATTCCTAAAACAAAAAGTAAAGTAGTTAAATGGTTTTTCAAATTTTGAACCGCGTAATCTCTACGTGCTTTTCTCGTGGTTTCTTGGCCTTGAAGAATTTTTTGTATTTGTTCACCGTTTTCTTTCAGGGATTCATTACTACGATGAGCTAAAATATGAAGAAATATAGCTAAGATAGCACCTACCGCGATGTCACCCATAAATAATTTCATCCAGCCAGAGAGATCACATTCTGCGCTAACATCCCATAATCCACATCCTTCAATAGCTGTTGCCCCAAATGCTGTATGAACAAATGTGGTACTAAAAACAAATACAGAAAATAAAACAATTGAACCTATGTAGATCTTTTTTAAATTGATAAAATGAAGATAAAGTTTTATAATATCTGTTTTTTCGGACATCAAATCTTATCCTTCAGATTCTATTTTGTGGACGTGCTCCACTAAAGCATCTACATCAAGAGATTTTTTTAGAATAAAATGTTCCTCTTTTTCCAAAAGCGGGCTATACTCACTTTCAGTAGCTGATGAGGCAGTAAATACTACTATCTTTTGTTTATTTATCAATCCATCCTTTACAAGAGTATCAATGATATCTACACCACTAAGATCTGGCATGGATAAATCCAGAAGGGACATGTCGTATTTTTCATTTCTAATCTTCTCTAGTCCGTCTAGAGGTTCGTTTATACCAGTATACTCGTGCTCTTCTGCACTCAATACAACCTCACAAAGGTCAAGCAAATCCTGATTATCATCAATTTCCAATATTTTCATTGTTACTCCTTTCTTCTTTAATCTTGGGAATACTAAAATAAATAGAAGCACCTTTACCCAGTTCGCTTTCGACCCATATTTTACCCCCTAATGCCTCTATAATCCCTTTGGATATGTATAATCCTAAACCAGTTCCTCCATGTTTTCTTTGAAGCGAGCTGTCAACTTGATAGAATTGATTAAAAAGTTCTTTTTGTTTTTCTTTACTAATACCAATACCGTTATCCTTAACATAACAAATAATTTTGTTATCATCTCCTTTTACTCCGATTTCAATTTTCCCTCCTTCTTTGGGAACAAAGTCTACAGCATTACGAATTAAATTATTATAAACTTGTTCCAATCTTGACTCATCAGTGGTTGCAAAGATTGTTTCTTTCGTTGAATTCACAAACTCTATGTTTTTTTCATCTGTAATGTTTTTATTGTTATGTAATATGTATTCAACAAGTTTTGTAATATCCACATTAGCATATGCAAATTTCATTTTGGATAAACCTAATTTTCTAGAATCAAGCAAGTCCCCAATCAAATCTTCTAATCTAGTCGCATTTCTTTTCATTGTTTCAATAGATTTTTTTTGTTCAGGATTTAATTCACCTGCCATTTTAGAGTTTAGAAGAACCTTTGAGAATCCGACTATGGTGGAGGCAGGAGTTTTTAATTCATGAGTAACCATTGAAAGAAAGACATCTTTTTTTTCCTCTAAATCATTGAGTCGATTTATCATAGAGTTGATTGTGTAAATGACTTCGTTGATTTCATCATCCTTATCAATCGACTCTCTTTTAATTTCGATATTCCTGAGTTTTTTACCTATCTCTTGAGACTTTAATTTTTCAGACAGGGTGGATATGGGGTTAGCAATTCTAGCTGAAACCCAAAATACCACACATACGGCAATAATTCCAATGATAGCAGATACAATTCCAATTGAAGTCCCAATTTCTTCTAAGATCGATGTGGACTGTTCTTCTGATATGCCAGAATCAAGAAGAGATGATTGTATTGTGATATGAGCTGCATAAGATGAAGAAGAAAATGCTAAGATGAAAATTGCAGAAAATGTGAGAACTAGTTTAGGGCGTATCCTCATGTTTTTATTAAGTAGTTTTTTCTTTTAAGTAATCTTAATTTTTAGATTCATAAGATGCGTCAAAGTTATCCAATAATAGTTTTCTAATTTCATTAAAGGATGATAATTTACTTGATTGATCAGTTAAAGCTATTTCAATAATATCCATAACTTGTACTAAATAGAAAGTCTTGACGGGTTCAGATAGTCCCCATCCATTCATTTCTTGTTCAAGGTTTTCTAAAAGATTGTCCAGATCAACAGCATCATGAATCATTTCTTGTTCTAAAATATTTACTAGTGTATTGATCCTACCTTTGCTTACATTAATAGCTGGATTTTTTACGCTCAGATCAAAACAATGTACACATAATACATCGTCATCAGTCATTTGGGGTGGAATTATTAGGTCGTTAACTCTCAGGTCCGAATTTTTGAAGATTAAAGTCGTATTTCCAATCTCCCTGTGACATAAGAAACAAGCCTGAGTCATATTATTTCATTAATGTCATAATAGTATTTATTTTACATTAAGAAATGAGAAAAGGATCTATTGTCAATTACAAAGATTTTTGATCCGTTGTCAAAAGATTGATTATATTTTATGGATTTTTCAATAATATTCAAATAAAGTTCAATCTCTCTAACCTTTGAATATTATAATTTTTTTTTAAAATGAAAATTACAAATATCTTGTTGTTTAAGGTCTTCGATATCGTAAAGGTTATCTTTTTCACCATATCTCTTCTAAAGGGCCAAGGAGAGTTTTTGAATTTACTCAATTTAGGAAAACACTTCTAGTGGCAAAAATTTAAAAAATCTTAAAACTAGCTTTTCTAAAAAATAACTTTTCTTAGCCCTTTGTATAATCTAGACTATGGGAATACGAAAATAAAATATGGTTCCTTTATTTTGTTCAGTTTCAAACCAAATTTTTCCACCAAGTGCAGTAATAATTCCTTCACAAACTGTTAATCCTAAACCAGTGCCTCCATGTCTTCGAGTTAGGCTGGTATCAACTTGATAAAATTTCTTGAAAAGAAAGGATTGTTTATCATTTGGAATACCAGGACCATTGTCTTGAACACTAAAAATTACGCTATCTTCATTATTTTGTGCTTTTATTTCTATAATGCCATTATTCTTGGGTACAAAAGCTAGTGAATTATTAATTAAATTTGAAAGGATTTGTTTGATTCTATCTTTATCACTTTTTAGAAAAATCTGCTCGGTTGTAGTATTAATTAATTTTATGTTATTTTTTTCTGCGATTTTCCCAAAATTTTTAGTAATCTCTTCCATCATTTTGTCTACTTGGAATGGAATACGAGATGATTCTATTTTTCCAAATTCCATTGCCTGGGTTACAAGTAAATCACTAATAATACCAGATAATTTTTCTGCGTTAAAATGAATGAAGTTCATTGCCTTTTTTTGTTTCTCATTAAGAGAACCTGTCATTTCAGGATGGTTTAGGACACTTGACCAACCAATGATCAATTGCAATGGAGTTTTCAGCTCATGAGCAATCATTCCTATGAATTCATTTTTCTTTTTATCCATTTCTGTAAGTTCTATCATTGTTTCTCTGAGTTTATCTTCGGTTCTTTTTTGGCTGGAGACATCAGTTCTTATTGCAATATAGAATTCTGGCTTTCCGTCATTTCCAGAAAAAGGCACGATGATGGTTTTTACCCAGTAAAAGGAACCATCTTTTGCTAGATTTTTTATGTCTCCCTTCCAAATCTTTCCACTAGATATTGTCTTCCATAGATTTTCAAAAAATTCTGGTGAATGAAGTCCAGATTTTAATATTCGATGATTTTGTCCTAATAACTCCTCTCTTGAATATTTTGAAATTTTACAAAACATGTCATTGACATAGGTAATGGTACCAACTCTATCTGTAATTGCAACTATTGCTGACTTGTCAAGTGCCTTTTTGAAGTCTATGTTTTTTCTAAGCTCGATTTCTAATGTTTGAGGATTATCTGTGATTTTGTTTGTACCTGTTTCGATCAAGTATGTAATGGTTTTTTTAAAATGGTATAAACATATTCTTTAATTTTAATCTCAATTACATTTCTTTCAGAATTTTAATGATTTTATTGAATAATATCTGTCTTGGATAGAAACATAAAATTAGTATTATTACAAGTATATTTACGGAAAGGACAAAAATTGCTAATTTGATTTTCATTGTGGTAATAATAGCGCTAATTGGAATTATTGCTTATTCCCAAATAGAAGAAACATTTAGTCCTGCATTAATTGGTCAAGATAATAATTCTCTTCGTAAACCCATTTTTATTCCATTAGATGAAGATAATCCAATTAAAGTTGGTATACTTCATTCTTTGTCTGGAACAATGGCCATTAGTGAAAATTCGGTTGTTGATGCCACTCTTTTAGCAATAGATGAAATTAATGAAAGAGGCGGGCTTTTGGGAAGAAAACTTGTTCCTATTGTGGAAGATGGTCGTTCTGATTGGCCTACATTTGCAACTAAGGCTAAAAAACTTATTGTTGAGGATGAGGTTAGTGCTGTTTTTGGAGGGTGGACGTCTGCTAGTCGTAAAACAATGATGCCAGTATTTGAGGAATATAACCATCTTCTTTTCTATCCTGTACAATATGAGGGACTTGAACAATCTGCCAATATTGTCTACACTGGAGCAGCTCCAAACCAACAGGTACTTCCAGCCGTCAATTGGGCCTTTGAAAATTTGGGTACAAAATTTTTCTTGGTAGGTTCAGATTATGTATTTCCTAGAGCTGCTAATACAATCATAAAAGAACGAATAAACGAGATAGGTGGTCAAGTTGTAGGAGAAGAATACAGGTTACTGGGAGAAAGTGATTTTGTAGAAATAGTAGATAAAATTACAAAAACAAAGCCAGATGTTATACTCAATACTATTAATGGTGATAGTAATATAGGATTTTTTAACGAGCTTAGAAAAAAAGGTATTGAACCTGAAACAATTCCAACAATATCATTTAGTATTGCAGAAGATGAAATTCGAAATCTAGGTGCAAATAGTATGGCTGGGGATTATGCGGCTTGGAATTATTTCCAAAGTATTGATTTACCAGAAAACAAGGTCTTTGTTCAGAATTTCAAAAATAAATTTGGACCTCATCGGGTTACTGATGATCCCATGGAAGCGGGTTACATTGGAGTTTATCTTTTTGCTAAAGCAGTGGAAAAAGGGAATTCAGACGAAGTCAATACAATTCGTGAGGCAGTAAAAGGTATCACCTTTGTTGCACCAGAAGGGATTGTAGGAGTAGATCCCAAAACACAACATCTCTCAAAGGAGGTAAGAGTCGGCCAAATTCTTGAAGATGGACAATTTAAGATAGTCTACAGTTCAGAAGAACCAATTCATCCCATTCCATATCCTAAATACAAATCAGAGCAAGACTGGAATAAATTCCTTGATGAACTCTATAATAGATGGGGACAAAGTTGGGCAAATCCTGGTCCATAGAAGGGTAGTTTGAAGGAAATGACTTATTTATTCTCCAGTTATTCCAGAAAACTCATCACCCTAATTCTGTTGTTAAGTCTAGTTCCCATATTTGTCATAAGTGGGTATCTATATTTTGATAAAGTTGAAACTGAAAACAACAATCTTAAAGAAAGATTATTATCTATTTCCGGAATTGGTGCTGACAATATTTCACAATGGATTGAGCAACGAAAGATGAACATTCAAGGTATAGCAGATAACCAAGTGATGATTACCGAAACACAGAAACTTTTAGATCCTGATGTTGGAATTGATGAATCATTTATCGCACGATTCAATTTGGAAAAACAGATCAATACTGCTATTCATGGATATGACTGGTTACAAGAATTAGCAATAAGTGATCCACAAACTGGGGATGTCATATTTTACACAGGTTTGTCTTTTCCAGATGACAACCTATATGGTGAACAACATTTTCAAGATGCAGTTAACAGAAAAGTGGGAATAAGCAAAGTCCAGCCATCTGTAAACACTATAAAAAATGAATATGACAAGTACGACAAAGACGTTCCAACCTTACTAATATCTGTCCCAATTTCAGGAGAGGTTGGAGTTGAAGGAATACTCACTGCAAGTGTCAATATTTTTAAAATAAATCCACATGTTAAATCGTATCTTGCTGAATTTGGTAGCGCTGATCTATATTTAGTAAATTCTAACGGATTCTTTATTTCTAAATCCACATTTCCTCAAACACTTCTGGATTTGAACTTAATAACAGAGAGACCAGAACTCGAGTTACAAATCCTAAAACCTCAATCACAACAATTTACTGACATTTTCCGGGATTCTAAGATGAATGGAACAGCTTGGAATCTTGATGGATATCATAATTATTTAGGAAATCTTGTTGTAGGTTCAATAACTCCTGTCATTGGAACAGAGTGGAGTTTTATTGTTGAAGTTGATAAAAATGAAGCGTATCAAGAAATTTATCTTCTTCAAACTGTGTTATTGACCTTAATTGCTATCTTGTTATCAGTAACATTTGTTTCATCTTATATATTTGCAAATAATTTGGTGGATCCGATTAAAACACTTACAAAAACGGTACAAGATATACGGACAGGAAAAAAAGAAGCTACAATTAATCCCAAATTATTGGAATCAGAGGATGAAGTATCAGTATTGGCAAAAACTTTTGATAGCACATTCAGAGAGCTTCAAGAGTCACAACAACAATTACTTAAAACTAAAAATGAGCAAATTGATAATCTTAAAGAAATAGACACAGCAAAAGCAGAATTTCTCACCATGATTTCACATGAATTTAAAAATCCGTTATTTCCAATAATGGGATTTTCTCAGATGTTGCAGAAACCTAAATTTCTTGGTGAATTAAATTCTAAGCAATTAATTGCGCTTGAAAAAATTTTGAAAAATGCAAAAAAGTTAGATTCTATGATAATCAATCTTCTCGATATACAACAATTGGAGTTAGGTACTATGAAATTTAATTATGTTAAATTCAAAGTTGATGATTTAATGAGAGATGTATGTAAAAAATTTGAATCTAAAATGATCGAAAGAAAAATTCAACTAGTTAATACAACTCGAGATCATATAGTTATACAAAGTGATGAATTGAGAATAAAACAAATCTTTTCACATCTGATAGAGAATGCTATAGTTTTTGTTCCAAAGGAGAATGGAAAAATTGAGATATGTGCGCAAGAAACCGATGACACTGTTTTATTTTATGTAAAGGACAATGGTGTTGGAATTTCCAAAGATAAACATGAAGATCTTTTTAAGAAATTTTATCAAGCTTCGCGAGGCCATAAGAGAGTACATGGAGGTGTAGGATTAGGTATATCAATTTGTAAAGGAATTATAGAGGCATTAGGGGGTAAAATATGGGTAGAAAGTGAACCAGGCAAAGGTGCTAGTTTTTATTTTAGCACCCCAAAAACAAAAGAAGAAGGGAATAAAAATGAAAATATTGGAAATTGATGATAATCAGGATTTACTTGATCTGTCTGAACTTGCTTTGACTTCAGTAGGACATGAATTTATCTGTGCGGACAATGGAAGAGAAGGTCTAGAATTAATTCAAAAACAACAATTTGATGTAGTGTTATTAGATCTTTCAATGCCTGATTTTAGTGGGTTGGACGTGTTAGATGGTCTAGATAAGAATGGGATTCTTAACAAACAAAAAATAGTTGTTTTTACAGCTTCTACTCCATCAGAACAAGAACAAAAGATTCTTCTAGAAAAAGGAGTACATTCTATCTTATCAAAACCTCTAGATCCAGATGAACTTATAGAACATATTGAAAAAATAAATTCAAAACCAGAGATTTAACTTCAAAATTATTTTGTTATTTTTTATTACTCTTCGATTATTAGTAGAAAGTTATGTCCTACATAATAGAATGGTTACAAAATAACCCATCAGTTTTTTACATAATGATAAGTTACCCGCATGTCGACACTTTAATGTAACATTAAAGTATTTTTTAAATCGATATATGGTTGTAACATTAAATTTATTTTATGACTTTGTTTTTCTTATATCTTTAAGTTTTAATTTGATTGCATTACTTACTGTTCATTCTAACATGGTTTCAACTGGATTTGAACCAATAACATAATCTTTTCTAAAAGCAGTGGATTTAGATTGTAATTGTTCATTTGAACGACCTTTTCTTCCTGGTAATCTTCAAAAATTTTTACAAATTCTAGAGTAATAAAAACAACATATTCATCTTTAATAAATCATCAAAATTACAGATAGTGATTATTTTTATTATTTAGAAATGAATATAAAAATTACTAATCCGACAATTCTGAAATCCTTCACATTTCTAATATGTAAATAGTTCTAGATTGCAAATTTATTATTGTCTGAGATAATTATTGAAAAATTACTAGAACAACGAGACTTTTATCTAAGTACACTAAAGCACCTTGAATTTCAATCAATTATGGAACCTTCTAAAAATGAACTTGAGAATATTAATAAATTTAAAACAAGCACAATTGATCAAATAAAAAAAGTAGAACAAGAAATTGCCTTTCTCCTATCTAAAAAATCATACTAATCTATGAGTTTATCAAACCCGACAATTCACAGAAATTATGTTTGATGATCTTGTAAGAAATCTGGTTCTTGTAAAGCAAGATTTTGCAAAAAATTACACGGGTAATGCACATATTCAGGAGGTAATTCCATCACTAGTTTCAGAACAATTCCCTTTGAATGCCGAACATTTGCAATTACTTCATGATTTTGCTCAAAAAAATCCAATATACTTTAATTCGTATGAGGAAAAATTTGCTGGAACTTTATGTATTGTTTATGAAGGTGACATTAACGAGTATTGGTTAAACAGTATCAAACATGGTTCAAGTTGTCAGCCGTTTTATCCAACCTGGATTATGTCAGCTTATGTATTGGCAAGTATTGCAAAACAATTTGGATATTTAGAATTAGTAGATATTGGTTCCGGTGATGGACGAATTGCATTTTGTGGTAAATTGTTAGAATTAACTTCACATAGTATTGAAATCGACGATGTATTAGTAGAGTTACAAAAAACAATTACTTCAGATACAAATCAAAACTTCAATCCAACATGTGGAGACGCGTTAGAATTTAATTACTCCGAATTAAGTCTAAAACAACCTGTCTTTTTCATTGGGGGTCTTGCTCAAATGGGTGGAGATGTATTAGCTACAGGCATAATTGATAAAATAAATTCCATTCCAAATATAAAAAAGAATACGGGAATAGTGTTTGCCGGAACTCATACTAAGCGACAATTATCCGGTAACTTAGAAAACGGTGGATGGAGTTCATTCATTGAAAAATATGGTTTGGATGTAATTGGCACTGTATCATTACCAACAATTTGGACATTTGATCAAAAAACAGAAACCCCCTACATCTACACTAAATTTAATTAACTTCAAAAAAATAACTTCCATCCACAATTCCACATTTTGATATTTTTACTATTTGTCCTATTTCGGGTCTCTGTGAAATTTTTGCCATTATTCTAATTGTATTCTCAAACTCCACCAAACAGAAATCTTGTTGATTTTGTCGTGAAAATTCTAAGATTTTACCCACAAAAGGTCCGTCTTTTAGTGAAACATCTCCAAAACAATGATTACAATATTCTGCAGGAGGCCATACAATTTTTTTACATTCAGTACATTCGGGAATACAAAATTCCCCATCATTTAATTTTGATTCAAAATTCATGTCTCTAAAACCAGCACCGTTGATGATGTAGCCGCAGCTGACATGTTGTGAACTAGTCCCACATTAGGATTATCTACTTGTCTTTTACCTGCGTCTGACTGAAGTTGTTGTGTGATCTCTATTGTTTGTGCAATTCCGGTTGCACCTAATGGATGTCCAGAACCAATTAGTCCTCCTCGAGGATTGATTTTAAAATTATTTGTATTGTGTAATTCGTTTATCATGTCCATTCCATGTCCTTCTATTGCAAATCCCATTGATTCTAATTCCATTGGTTCACAAACAGAAAATGCATCATGTATTTCTGCTACATCAATATCTTTAGAATTTTTATTTGACATTTTTAGTGCAGTTTGACTTGCTAATTTGGTCGATTCCATATAACTACATGAACTGTTTTTAGTAAAACCTGCCGAGGTGGTTTTTTGACCAATTCCTGTGATCCAAATTGGTTTATCAGTCAGTTGTTTTGCCTTTTCTTCAGATGCCAAGATTATCGATGCACTTCCAGTACATGGCCTTGAACAATCCAATAATCTAAGATCCTCTGTGATTTTTTTTGAATTAATGACATCTTCAACTGTGTATGTTTTGTTAGAAAATGCATTTGGATTCTCTTTTGCTTGTTTGTGATTTTTTACAGAAACCACTGCTAACTGTTCATCTGAAATTGAAAATTCTCGTTTATAGGATTTGGTAAATATTGAAGCCCAAAAAATTGGATGTTTGTATTCTCCACGAGAGTTATCCCATTCCAATATTTGCCCAGGACTATCATACCTTTCAGCTCCTGTAACCAAGACCATATCTGCAAGGCCAGATACAATGTAGGAATATGCCGATACGATAGAATTTGTGCCTGAATTACATAAACTCTCTATGCTATGAGCGATTTTTGGCTGAATTCCTGTCATTTCTGAGAGAATTGGAGAAAGATATTTTGAATTGTTATTTGTGGATACCAATACAGCATCAATCTCATCCCGATTAATTTGAGAATTATTTCTAAAAAGTTCCTTTGCCGAATCTAATAAAACAAACTCAATTTTTTGATCTTCTTTGGTAAAAGGTGTAATCCCATACCCTACAATTCCTACTTTGTTCATATCACTCATCCAAAAATGTTTTCTCAAATAATCTAAATGAATCCATTGTATCCCCTATTGGATTAAATTGTAAAATTGGTTGATCAATTCCTGCATCAACAAAATTTGTTAGTTGTTGTTTACATTCATCGGGAGTGCCTGATATTGCAAGAGAGTTAAGCATTGAATCTGATACCAATTCATGATTTGATTTAAATCCTGATTTTTTAAACTCTTCAAAAATATTAAATGTTTCATTTTCAAAACCATTTTTTGCCAAAAACTTTCTGTAAATATCCCCTACAGAAATATAAAATGCCACTGTTTTCTTTGCACGTTCAACTGCTACTTCAGAATTTTCTGAAACACATGTGATTAACTGACATGTAACATCAATTTTTTTCTTTGATTGCATTTTGGATATTGTTTGTTTCATTTCATTTAATGGTCTAAGATAAAAAATCACACCGTCTCCAATATTCCATGCTAAATCAACCATTTTCTGATTTATTGCAGCAAGATAAATTGGAATTTCATTTCTTAATGGTTTAATTAGTAATGTAAAATTACTTAATTTGAAAATATCTCCATCATAATTCACTTTTTTTCCAGATGTTACAAGGCGAATTATTTCCACATATTCTTTCATTCTTTGTAATGGCTTTTCAAATGAAGATCCATGAAATGATTCTACTATTGGCAAACTACTAGTTCCAAGTCCGAGAATTAGTCTACCATTTGATAGCGAATCTACAGTGGTAGCCCCCATTGCGATGGTTGATGGACTTCTAGAAAATATGTTAATTATTGATGAGCCTATTTTTTGATTGGTGGTTTTTGTTGAAACTGCACCTAACATGGAAAAGTTCTCCATTCCCCAAGTCTCTGGCACCCACACTGTATCAGTATTGGTTTTGGATATTATTTCTGAGCATTGCAATACTTCATCTATTGAAAGAAGTGAGCCTAAACTACATGCAATACGCATGAAAATAGTACATCATTTCTATATTCTAGTGTATCTGTTTTAGCAATAGGTTAATTTTGATTGAGGCGGAAGATTATGAGATCAGATCATAATTACAATCATGAGTCAAGGAATATTTTCAGAAAAACATGTTGAAAAACCAACATTTTGGGATAATGCAACAAAATATGCTTCTATTAGTAAAGATGAACCCTTTGTTGAAGAAATGGCATATTGCATGGTTACATTGCACAGAACTGGCGCATAAAATTTTAAATTTTATTTTATTATTTTTTCTACTTCCAATGAACATTCTTCCATGTCTTTAAATGAATCCACAGAATACCATTTTGCATTTTTGAATTTTACTGTATTTAGTATTCCTTTTTTTGCATAATCTGGAAATACTGTTTTCTCAATATCCCCTTTGTTTGGAAGTTCTTTTAGAACTTCTTTTTCTAAATGGTAAATTCCCGCATTCATCCATGTATCTGAAATTTCTTTTTTCTCTTTAAAGTTTATTATTTTGTCATTATCTGTTTCTAAAATTCCGTATTTTGTTCTTAGTTCAATTGCAGCAATTACATTTTTCTTTGTTGCAAGTTTTTTCAAATCAATATTTGTTATTGTGTCTCCATTAATCACAAAAAATGATTTATCTTTGATCATCTTACCTGCTTTTTTAATTGCGCCTCCAGTACCTAAAGGTGATTTTTCAATAGAGAATTTAATTTTAATTCCAATGTCTTTCATATTCAAATGGTTTTCAATCATTTCTTGTTTGTACCCTGTACAGATAATTACTTCATCTATTCCAAATTTTTTTAGATATTTTAATTGCCATTCAATTATTGGTATATTCTTTATTGGAACTAGGGGTTTTGGGACATAATCTGTGATTGGTCTTAATCTCTTACCTCTACCACCTGCTAAAATAATTGCCTTCATCTAACTAGTTGTAGATTTTTCAGGTTTTATGTTTTCAGAATTTACCAGTTCTTCCATCTTTCTTGAAAATTCATTATAGATCTTTTCAAGTTCTTTTAATGGCATCTCAATGCCCAATAATTTCATGGTTTTATTCCAAGATTCAATGTATTTTTCATCATCTAGACCTTTTCCCAATGTTTCAGCTATGGAATGAACTCCTTCAGTTTTCCCTAATGCGTAAATTGCAATATCTTTATCTGTCAACATAAAATTATTCACTCTCTGTCAAATAGTAATGTAGCTCGGTATAACATTCTACACAATATTCTTCAAAATCCGTATGATCACAATCATAAACTTTATTCACATCGTTTTCACATTTTGCACAAGTTGGCATCTTCAATCAATTAAGATTTTTTAATTTTTAGTATTCCTAATCCAATCTGGACTAATCCTGCAATAATTAGTGGAATTGTTTCAGCGAGTATGCTTCTTCCAGATGCTTCTTCCATAGCTTCTGCACTTCCAATAACAACTGCGCCTCCTATAATGATCAAAATACCTGCAACAATTATCATGATTCCCAGACCTTTTGATGCTTCTTTTCTAGAAATGAAATATGCTATAATTGGTAAAATTAATGCAGGAAGTCCTAATCCCATACCTCTAGTTTTATGATCAAATGGAATGAATCCTTCTCCACTATCAGTACTATAACCTACAACTACATCCATACCATATACTACCAATAATACAATTGCAATACCTGTAATGATTAATGCAGGGGTTAAAGCCACAAATAATTTTGTTTTTATCAATTAATAAATCTAATCAGATGGCTTGGTAACTGTTTTAGGTTTTAGTGATTGTAATTTCTCTAATAATTCATCTGTTGATTCATTATTTATTCCGATAATATTGACATGCCCTAATTTTCGTGAAGGTTTGGAAATTTTTTTACCATACATTTTCAAAAATACCCCTGATTCAGATATATTCAGAGGTAAATACTCTCCTGTAAAACTACTATCTCCCAAAATATTGTACATTATTGAATTATGAATTAATTCTGTACTGCCCAATTCTAATCCAAGAATTGCTCGTAAATGTTGTTCAAATTGAGATGTTTTACTTGATTGTAATGTATGGTGACCTGAATTGTGTACCCTTGGTGCTATTTCATTAATCACTACATCTTCATCTTTAGTTACAAACATCTCTATTCCAAAAATCCCTGCACCTTTTAACACAGACATTGTTTTCTTTGCTATCTCTTCAGCTTTTTTTGATATGTCCTCAGAAACTCGGGCAGGTGCAATAGTTTCTCGCAGAATGTTTTCTTGATGAATATTTTCAACTAGTGGGTATGTTTTGATTTGACCTATTGTGTTACGTGATGCAATAACTGAAACTTCCATACTAAATGGCACAAATTTTTCCAATAGTAGTGGCTGTCCTTTAAAATAATCATATGCTTTTTGAACTTCGTCTTCAGAATTAATTTTGAAATTTCCTCGTCCATCATATGCATCTCTTCGCGCTTTCAGCATGGCAGGAATGCCGAATTTTTTAACTCCTTCTTTTACATCTTCAATATTTTTTATTTCAATAAATTCTGGAACAGGAATTTTATTTTCTCGTAAAAATGATTTTTGTAAAAATTTATCTTGAATAATTTTTAATGTTTCAGGAGAAGGGTTGATTTCAGCTTTATCTTGAACTGATTTTAATACATCACTATCTCCTGATTCAATTTCATAGGTAATTATGTCTGATTTGTTTGCAAGTTCAATAATTGCATTTTTATCTTTAAAATCTGCAATAATTTGTGTGGCTCCAGCCTGGGCTGCTGGACAGTTTTCAGTAGGATCTAATACTATAATTTCAGAAATTTCATCAGGCATTTTTTTTGCAGCTTCGGCAATCATCATTCCTAATTGTCCACCGCCGATAATTCCCAAAATCTTTGACATTACAAAATTGAGGATTTTGGATTAAAAATATCTAATGCTAAGCTAAATGATCAATAGGATTTTTTGTAATAGAATTGTTAATTACTCGCTAGTTTTTCCTATTATTATGACATATTCTAATAAACCCCTGGTTGGAATCATCATGGGATCTAGTTCAGATAGTAGAATTATGCAAGGTGCATCAGAAATATTAGATGAGTATAAAATCAAACATGAAGATCAAATTGTATCGGCACATAGAACTCCATCTCGATTAGCAGAATATGCTAAACATGCTGAAGAAATGGGGTTTAAAATAATAATTGCAGGAGCTGGAGGGGCTGCACATTTACCTGGGATGATTGCATCTCACACAATAATTCCTGTTATTGGAGTGCCTATACTGGTATATAATGACAAAAACCAAAAAAAATCAGACACCGCAAAATTTTCTGCATTTGGTGGATTAGATTCATTATTATCAATCACTGAAATGCCCTCTGGTTCTCCTGTTGTATCTGTAGGAGTTAACAAGGCAGGAAATGCTGGAATTTATGCCATGAAAATACTTGCAAATGAATTCCAAGATTTAAAAAAGAAATTAAAACAACACAAATCTAATCAACATAATTTAGTTATGAAGGAATCTGAACAATTAAAAAAAGAAGGACTTTCAAAATTTGTTAAAAAAAAATTCAAGTCAATAAAGTAAATTGAATATTTTTCTTCTTTAATGATTCTATTAGTAATTCAGCCTGTTCTCTTCCTTGGGTTTCCAGACTCAGCGTAACTCCTGCAGAACCTGCATTGATTTGAGAGCTTAATCTGTCATGAACTACCTCTACAATATTTGCATTGGCCAATGTAATTTCATCAACTATTTCTTTGAATGCTCCGGGTCGATCGGGTAGTAAAATGGATAATTTTAACAAACGACCCATTGCTGCAAGACCTTTGTCTACTATCTGTCCTAAAAGATACATATCCACATTTCCTCCGGCTAAAATTAGTACAACCTTCTTTCCAATAGCTGGTTTTTTAGATATCAAATAGGCTAAACTTACTGCACCTGCAGGTTCTACTACAAACTTCATTCTCTCCATTAGCAAAAACATTGCTTTTGTAATTTCGACATCGTCAACTAGAACAATTTCATCTATGAGTTCTTTGATCACTGCAAATGTCAATTGTCCAGGAATTTTTACTGAAATACCATCTGCTATGGTTCTACCTCCTCCACTTGCAGTAGGGGATCCTTGTTTTATTGAATCATGCATCGATGGGAATGATTTTGATTGAACTCCGATAACTCTGACTTGTGGATTTTTTTCCTTAATTGCAATTAAGGTTCCGGCAGCTAATCCCCCTCCACCTATTGGGAGATAAATTTCATCAACGTCTGGCAGATCCTCTAAAATTTCAATGCCAATTACTCCTTGGGCTGCAATTATTTGAGGATCATCAAAAGCATGTATCATAGTAGCCCCGGTTTCTTTTGCAATTGCTTTTGCTTTTGAAGATGACTCATCATAGTTTACTCCCTCCAAAATTACTTTTGCACCATAACCTCTTGTAGCTGCAACTTTTGCAGGTGATGCGTTTTTTGGCATTACTATGGTACACTGAATTTTTTCTAATGATGATGCAAATGCAACTCCTTGTGCATGATTACCTGCAGATGCTGCAACCACCCCTTGTTTTTTTTCTTTATCTGATAGTGATTTAATTTTAAAATAAGCTCCTCGAATTTTAAATGAACCTGTCTTTTGTCGAAATTCTGCTTTCAGATAAACATCCGAACCTGTTAGTTCACTAAACGTTGGTGAATGTATGAGAGGTGTTTTCTTTATTTCATTTCCTCGTAATGAATTTGCCTTTACTATTTCATCGTATGTAGGGTTCATGGGAAATGATGCTATTGATTTGGTGTATTTGTTTTCTTCTATCTAAATACTACACCTTTAGTCAAATTTTATACATGAATTTTCACAAATTCATAAATAGCTAAAAAAGAAGTTGAACCTATATCTCGGAATTAGATCTCACCAATGAGAAAATTATTCATCTTCTGGTTTCTTGTTTTAAATTTATAATTTGATTACTACTTCAATCTCATCTAAACGTTTTAAAATATTTTCTTTTACTGAATGCGATATTTTTCTTGGATCAAATAATCCCTCACGATTATTATTTTTAATAAATTCTAAATCTAAGGATAGTAGACACCCTTCCTCACCTGCAACTAGTCTAGGATCGTCTATCAATACAGATGATGTTTGATAAGTTTCAAGTAAGAGAGAATCAAGTTCTGCAAATAATTTGTTTTTTCTTTCTGTCAGTTCTTGAAAATCCACTCCAGAATCTTTTTGAATTTCTGCAAAAACTTTTTCTCTGAATTCATCATTTTTATAAAATACTTCAAATAGATTTTGATGGTCAAAGTCCTTGTATCCCATCTCCTTTAATTTGTTTAAAACAAGTTGATCACTATTATCTGAAAGTTGTTCTTGTTTATTTTTTGTCAAATCTACAATTTTCGATAATTCTTTTTGAGTATCAATCACGCGTTGATCAGGTTTGTAATATAACAGAACATGGAATTGCAACGATAAATGTCCCGATATCAAATAATTTTCTTCTCTTATTTCAAATTTTGTAAAAATTCTTCTAACATCTTGATTATTTGAAATAGATACATCGTGTAAAGACCAGTCTTTCAGAGAACTGTTTATTTTTTGGAAATAATTAATTACTAATTTTGGATCAAATGTTTTTTGTTCGGTAATGGTTGAATCACCCATCATGACTTTGATGTCAATCATTTTTGTTAAATCAACCATTTTAGGAAGGTATGCTTTTTGGATTGATTCATTTTTTTGATTTAACAACTGAATGAATTCATTGGAAGATCGTGAACCTAATCGCACAAGAAATAGCCGATAATTCCTCTCCTTAAACCTTCATCAATATCTAAATAGGCAAAATCAAAATTTTACTTGTGAATAAATCCAACCTCACATGTGATCATTGTAATGAAGATATTGAGGAATACTACCACGAGGGCTATAATGGAAATAGAGGCAAATGCTCTAGATGTGGAGTGGATTTCCCCTTAGAATGATGTGATTGTGATGTCTGAAAATAAGGAAAAGAAGGAATCTGAACAAGAATCGGATGTATCCGATCAAAATAATTATCTTGTAGATATGTTACTTAGCAAAAGTAAACAAAAAACATTAGATTCAGAGACTATGATTTTAGAAACACAAAAACGTGTTTGGGGAGCTCTCAAAAAAGGCTATGAATATTCTGGTGTTATTAATGAATCAGAAGAATTTTTGAGAAAACATGTTTTTTCAAAATTAGACATGGTTGTTCTCTATGTTGATTTAGTTGGTTCAACTACTATGACATTGGAAATGCCTGAAGAAAAAATTGCAATTATTGTAAGTTCCTTTTCACAAGAGATGGCTGCAGTAATTAGACAGCATCATGGATACGTCTTAAAATTTGTAGGTGATGCTGTAATCGGATATTTTGTTGGAGAAGGTAATGGATTACTTGCATCTGATAACGCTGTAAGTTGTGCAAAATCAATGATTTCAGTAATTCAAAAAGGAATTAATCCTATTCTAAATCAATATGATTATCCCGATTTAATGGTAAAGATTGGTGTTGATTTTGGGCAAAACATTGTTGTAAGATATGGTGCTGATGTTGAAAATTCACATGTTGATTTAATGGGGCCCGCAATGAACATTGCATCAAAAATACAAAATATGGCAATGCCGAATCAAATCCTGATTGGAGATGATGTATATCAAAGACTTCATCCAAATTCACAAAAAGATTTTACTAAAATCGTTTGGAAGAAAGATGAGTGGAAATATCGTTCTAGAATAACAGGTGCAATTTATAATGTATTTGAATTCAAAGGCTAATTCAAAACTTACATTATCAGATGGTGAATTTGTCAGGACATTCTACATGTTCATAATAATGCTCAGTAAATTTCTCTTGAACAACATAAATTACAATTTTATGCAGATCTTTTTTATGAATGTCTTTTTTACATTTTAGACATGCTTTTTTTAATTTGTCCATATGTGCTAGCGATCAAATTTGCGAATCTATAAGGATCTCCGATCAGCTCAAATTGAGCTAAAACTCCTCAGAATTAGCTAAAGAGTTTATCAAATGACTAAAGCAAGCCACAAATATGGCAAATATGGGACATATTTGTGGATAATTTAGTAATAAAACACCTGCAGGATCTTTATGGATTAAATCCAAATATTCCTCATTTGGCATTCCAATTTCCAAGACTGCCACCAGGGTTACCAAACGCCATGTTTAAAATCAATGAAAATCCTATGAGAAAACAATTTTTACAAAATGCTGAGACAATTAATCAAAAACTTCAAGGATTTCAACACATGTATCAACAATATGCATCAGGTTTACTATCAATGAATTCAAAAGTCATTCCACCTGGACATCCACTATACACTAGACAAAATTCTGTAGAAACGCTTCAAACCACAAATGACAAATTATTAAAAGAAAATTTGGAATTAAAGAAAAAATTACAAAAAGAATCTAATTCAAAATAAACTATAGCATAGTTCTAAAAATTACAATCATTCAATATCCTTATTAATTTCAAAAAAAGGATTTTATCATGATCAAAACTCCCGCGGAAAAATGGAAAGATGCTGTAATAAAATACAGAAAACAATGTCAAAGTATTCTAAAATTATCAAATAGTATCAGATATGCTGGAGTTGTAAATGCACATGGTAGGACTCTGACTGGGATGGTCAGACCAAATCTCAAACCTCTTTTAAAATCAGAACAGGTAAAAAATGAATTTTTCATATTATCCACATTAGTGTCTTTAAGAAAAGACACTGCTGATTCAATTGGAAAATTAGAACATGTGCTTTTACAACATCAAAAAGTAACGATTCTAATCTTGCAGAAAAATGATGTTACGTACTACGTTTCAATTAATAGAAAAGAAAAAGGCTTAGATAAGATTATTCTTCTAATTAAAAAAATAATCTAAGCTGGTGTGAATCCTTGATATCCGCCTGTTTGTTGATCTTTATCATCAAAGATTGGTTCAAACAATGAAATAAGATAGCCATCAGGATCCAAAATTACGGCATTTTTTCCTGCATCTTTTTCAACAATGTCACGATATATTGTGACACCCTTTGATTTTAATT
>JAOUAY010000169.1 GCA_029860565.1 Candidatus Nitrosopumilus sp. | reverse complement strand
CAACAGAGTCCACCAGTCGTGAATTAATTGCTCAATTAGCATCACTAAATGTTGGAGATGCAGTTCTTGTAGGACAATGGACAAACCTCCCATCATTAGTGCATGTTGAAGAAGTAAAGGAAAAGGTAATGGGAGCAGATCAAAGTGCAGTTAATGCTTGGGCAAAGGCAGACAAAATGAAAGAAATTGCAGTAGAGTCAACGCAAGGATTAATTCAGAAAAATTTACTATTAGACTAATGTTATTTTCACATATTTCAGACACTCATTTGGGATTAGTACAATATGGATCAGAGGAACGTGAACAAGATGTGTATGATGTATTTAATCAAGCAATTGACATATCAATAAAAGATCATGTTGATTTTGTAATTTTTGCAGGAGATATTTTTCATGTACCCAATCCAAACGGAACAGCGATTGTTCAAATGGGTAATGGATTAAAGAGATTAAAACAAAATAATATTGATTCATTTTTTATTTTAGGAGAGCATGATATTAGTAGAATTAGAACAACACCAATTCCATATGTATATCACAATTTAGAATTCTCAAAATATATCGGTCAGGGAAAACCAGTAGATTACAAAGGCATATTCTTAGTAGGATTTGACAAAATAAGAAAAACAGAAATTCCGCAATATGAGAAAAAATTTATGAAGATAGAAAAAAGTGCTGAAAAACATTCGGGCCATAAAATTTTAGTATTACATCAAGGAATAACAGAATTTAACAAATTTGCAGGAGAATTACAATCAACGGACTTGCCAAAAAATTTCACATATTATGCCATGGGACATCTTCATGACAAAGATATCAAACAATTTAATCATCTTAATGGTCCGGTTGTATATCCTGGTTCCACAGAATTAACAACAAGTGAAGGAATCAAAGAAACAAAGAAAGGATTCTTTGAAGTAGATATTTCAGGAAAAGACGCAGTGCCCAATTGGATTGAATTAGATGCAAGACCTCAAATATCATTTAAATCAGATTATCAAGAATTATCAAAAACAATTGACGAGATTTCCAAAAAAATAGTTACCAGTGGAAAAAAACCAATAGTTGAAGTAAAGATCCAGGGAGAAAAAATTGAAACAGAACACATTCAGGCACAAATAGCAAGGCTAAATTCAATGGTTCTCAGGTGTTTTTGGAGAATTAGCACAAAACAGATTTCAGATTCATCAGTATTTCTAGACAGGCCAAATGCCATTGATGATGAAATGTATAGATTATCAATAGCAGCTCTAGATTCTGAACAATCTGCAAAATTTGCGATTAAAGAATTACTACCAATTTTAACAACAGGGGAAATAAAAGAAGCATCGCAAATAGTTTTTGAAAATTTTGAGAGGTTCAAAAAGGAGAGAAAGAAATGATTACTTCAATTGAATTGGGAGATTTTTTATCACATTCAAATACAAAATTAGAATTTGAGGATGGAGTTACAGTTTTTGTAGGGGATAACGGCGCAGGCAAATCAAGTATCATTGATGCAATCACATTTGCATTATTTGGTCAACATACTAGAAAATCAAATAAAGGATTGATTAAACGTGGGACAAATCAAGGATTTGCGAAAGTCGGGTTTTCTGTAAACAGTAAACAGTTTGAGGCAGTAAGAAAAATTGACAATAAAGGAACACTTGCAGCAAAATTTGCAGAAGTAATAGGCGATGATCGTATTGAAATTGCTGCAGGAGAAAGAAAACAATTTGGAGAATCAATGACACATGAAGTTGAAAGAGTCATAGGTCTAGATTTTGAAAAACTAAAAATTGCATCAATTGTTCAACAAGGAGAGCTAAACACAATCATTAATGCAAAACCAAAAGAATTCAAGGAATTACTCAATGCAATTATAGGAATAGACAAGCTCGATATTGCATCTGAAGCAATGAAGACAGTTAACAAAAAATTTCGTGAAAAAATAAAAGAGAATGTAGGATATGATGATACACATATTGAATTTTTATTGCGAGATCTAGAAAAGTATGAAAAAGAAATTGAGGAATCAAAACCTCAAAAAGATCAACTGGAATTAAAGCAAGAAAAACTAAAAAATGAGGTAGATGATCTAAGGGGGAAAATTGAAACTGAAACACCAAAAATTGATAAAATCAAACAAATAGAATTAAGAAAAAAAGAGCTATTATCATATGCAAAAGAAGCAATACGTGAAATCCAACGTGAAATCAATGAAAATGAGCGTAAAATACAGGATTGTGAAGGCTGTTTTGAACACATAGAATTAAGATTAGACTTGGAATCAAAAGTCCAAAAAGTGGAGGATGCAATAAAAGATACAGTCAAAAAAATTCAAGAAATGACAAATCAAATAACCTCATTAAAAGAAAAACAATTGCTTGCATCTAAACTACAGTTAGTAAATAATAAATGCCCAGTGTGTGATTCAAACGTGGAAAAATTAAACCCACTTTTCCAAGAAGCACATCTTCGACAAGAAATTTTAGAATTACAAAAACAAATTGTCTCAAAAGAAAAAGAAAATGACATGTATAATCAAAAAAGAAAAGAGTTTTCAATAAAATTACAAAACGCAAGAGATGCAGAAGCAACACTTAGGGCCCATTCTATTAATAATAAAGAAGAATTAATAAAAATTCAAAAAGATACAGAAATCAAGAAGCAAAAAATCCATTAAACCACAAATCAGAATCTGCTTGAAATATCAACGATAGATCAGTATGCAAAAAGAATTTTTGAAAATATTTCAAAATTAGAAATTGAAACTAAAGGATTTGATGAACAAGAATTCAATAATCTTAAAAAAACAGTAATTGAAAAACAAATGAATTTATCTCAAATAGATCAACAAGTTGGGGCAATTTTAGAAAAAATTTCTAAAGGAGAGAAACAGATCATTATGATTGAAAAAGCTGTTTCAGAATTAAAAATTGTAAAAGAATATGTAACAAATCTTAATGAAATTCAGACAAATGTTTTTAGTAGAGATGGACCCGTTGCTACAAGTCTCAGGTCTTGGGCACTAAA
>JAOUAY010000168.1 GCA_029860565.1 Candidatus Nitrosopumilus sp. | reverse complement strand
GAATTTTTATTCCCCATCCTCTTTGTATCAATTTTTCAACAGATGTGTGATTTACACAAGCAGGAGAGGCGCCTGCAGTCTTGATGATCAATGAAAATCCTTCCGAACAAGTTACATTCTTTGGTAATACTCCTTCTGAAACTTGTTTTAGCGGAGGTGGAAAATGTACAATGGCGCCTGCTTCTGCAATTAAAAATGAGCTGGAGATGATAATTAGTAAAAATAACAGATTCAATAATTTATCAATTTACTACCTAAGAATATCAATATATCTTCTTTCTGAAATTATTTCATAATCTGCATTAGGATTATGAAGTACTTTATTTCAGTGACTTTTTCAAAAGTAAATTTACTACGAGAGAGTAACTGATTGATTTATTCTCTTTTAGAATCATTTTTGCTTGTGTTAGTCTTATTTTCTTATCCAAATCATCGTCAATCATTATTGTAACTCTTCTAGTCATCTAACTTTCCTTTTTTTAATGACAGAGACATTTACATTTTGAATCATGACACAAATTATGTTCAGTCATAATGCATTTGAAGCTAAAATCACGTAAAGGAGTCTGTGTCCAAATTGAGTCATTTTTTACATCTGATTCATTGATTTTCTCTAAATTGTGATTTTTAGTGTACATAAAACTAGTTCCTCTCAAATAAATAATAATGATTAGACAATTTCCAAATGTGGATTCCATATATGGAAATGAGTTTTCATAATCCTGCCAGGAGATTATGATGATTGATACTCCTAATTGATTTCAGAAAGTAAATAGCATTCAAATATTTTCAAAATTTTTCATATTGTTTACAAAAAATCTGATCGAGAAAAAAGATTGAGAGTTTTTGCATTCATAGTAAAATATTAGGAAGTTGTGTCATTTATGGTCAAGGTTACAGGCGAAAACGTTCATGCAAAAGAGAATAAATTCTCGTTCATTACAATAATATTAATGAAAATTGAAGATTATTTAGAAACATTACCAAATAATTTACTCAGTGGGGAAGATGCTAATCTATCAGAAAAATCATTTAGAGAGATTTTTAAATTTGCAAGTTTAGACAAAGACGATATTTTTTATCATTTAGGTTGCGGTGATGAAAAAGGAATTGAAATAGCAGTTAGTGAATTCAAAGTTAAGAAAGCTATAGGAATTGATAACAATTTAGAAAAAATTAAACAAGCAAAAAAAAATCTTAAAGATAAAAATATTCAAGCAGAATTAATTTGCCAAAATATAGAAGAATCAGATATTTCAGATGCTTCAATAATTTTATTTTGGTTTACAGATGAAAATATAATAAATCAGATGTTAGAAAAATTTAAAAATCTAAAGTCAGAAACAAAAATAATTACAATTTGGGGGCCTCTTCCAGATTGCCTTCCAGATCAAGTGGATTTTCCATACATTATCAATAAAGTTCCATTCAAAAAAGCACAGAGTATGCAAGAACAATTGTTAGCTATTTTTGGCGTAAAATGTGTAGATTTTATCACAGCATGGGAATTTGCAGAAAGATATACCAAATCCATAGGTACTCCAGAAATTAAAAATGATCGATTTTTGACAATCATACAAACATTGATAATTTGGATTAATGCAAAAAAACTAGGAGTAGCATGTGGAGATGAGATTCCAGAATCCATCCAAACTTACATTAATATCATGAAAATGCATTTTGACATAGATTTTGAATACCTATTAAAAGAACAATCTGTGTAATCCTTTTATTTTGTTTTTATGTGAATAAAACATGGAAGGAAAGATTAACATCAATGTTTCTGCCGTAGATTATGATAAAACTAGTAAAGCATTAACTCATCAATTATCACTCTTAGAAGAGATGGTCCACAGTCAAGAAGATTTTGTTATGACAGATTCAGAATTTGCTTTTGGTTGGCATTTTTTTGTGTTAAGTATAAACAAATCATTAGTACAAAAATTAGTAGAAATGATGGGATCAGATTTTGAAAAATTAAAGGGAAAAGGAACTGAAAAGAAGTTTTTAGTATGGTTAACAAAAAATATAGAGAATAAATCTCCCAGATTCAAGCTTGCAATTAAAGAGGAGATGGAATCTAGTAAATTCGGTATTTTTTAAAATGATAGAGGGCCCTCGAGGGGAATCGAACTCCTGTCCGAGGATCCACAATCCTCTATACTAACCACTGTACTACGAGGGCCACAAAAAAAGAAACTTGTTTATCCAGTAATAATCTTTAAGATTAAGCTGAAAATTGTACCGTAGATTTATTATTGACTAGGTAGAAATGCTAACATGCGTTTATGGTGGGTTGGTATGGGAATATCAATAACAGTGGTATGGATCGGAGTTAACTATCTGCTACCATGGGTAAGTTGAATAGTTTTTCTCTTTTTATTCAAATTACCTCATAGTCAAGACTAAATCATAATTTTATTATCAAGATACAAAGTTTTGTTCAGATATTAGCGATCGCTTTAAATTTGTTGTATTAGGGTATTTTTCGACTTGAGAAAAGGATTCATCACTAATAGATTGCGTTCAAGTAAAAAATCAGTAGAAAATCCAATTGAAAATAAGATAGAGACCATACAAGGAGAGAAATTTGTATGGATTGATTTACAGAATCCAGATAGAAATGATGTTGAAAAATTAGCTAAAAAATACAATTTCAATACACTAAACATTGAAGACTGTATGACCAAGTTTGAACTTCCAAAATTAGATAGTTATGATGATCATTTCTTTGTAATCTTACATTTCCCACCACTAGCACAAAAAACAGGAATATTAAAAAATAGTCAGTTATCGATATTTGTTGGAAAAGATTTTCTAGTTACAGTTCATCAAGGAGATCTAAGACCCCTAGTAGAATTGGTAGATATATGTAAAACAAATTCAGATCAACAAAGAAAAAATAGATTATTAGGGAAATCTTCAGGATTATTGCTTCATGAAATCATTGATGTGTTAGTGGATGATCTTTTACATACATCAAGAAAGATTATCGCAAATCTAGATGAAATAGAAGACAGAGTATTTGATGAAGTAAAACCAGTAG
>JAOUAY010000167.1 GCA_029860565.1 Candidatus Nitrosopumilus sp. | reverse complement strand
ATATTATCAGAGAAAATATTGAAGATGAGCATGTTATTGATGAAGTAATGTCTTACTTTGGGCGTAAAGTTAATGCTGTCATTTGTGATCTTTCTCCTCAAGTTAGTGGAAATTGGTCTGTTGATCATGCTAAACAAATTTCTTTGAATTATGATTGCACAAAAATTATGGATAAAGTTTTAGCACACAAAGGAAATGCTGTTTTCAAAGTTTTTGATGGTGAATATTCCATGGAGTTTAAAGACTACATAAAGAAAAAATTTGTCAGAATTAATCTTACAAAACCTCCAGCTAGCAGAAAACAAAGCAGTGAATTGTATTGTGTCTGTTTGGGTTTTACTGGATAATCTGAAAAATTTTAATTATCTCATTTATGTTGGCATTAGTTCTAAATCCAGTTGGATTAAATGCCGTGACACTAGCTAGAAAATTATTTTCTTGTAAACTTGATATTACATTTTCTAATTTTGGAGGTGATGATTTCATTTTTGATGCAATTTCATCTAATGTAAAAAATGTACCTGGCATTTCTGATTCTTTGAGACATTTGTTAAGTGTTTTTTCACAAACTTTGTCTACTTCGAGATTAGAAATTTCTGATAACATGTTTTGAATAAATTCTTTATTAAAAATACTTCCAATCCATAAAGGTCCTGCAATACTGACTTTTAATTTACATAATTCACATTCATGTTCTTGTTCTAATGTAATTTTTCTATGTCCACAATTTTTACAATGTAGTATGTATCCTAGATTTTCGTGTTGATCTGGTCTATTTAGAATTTTAACATATGTTCTATAGTAATGCATTTCACTTTCTACAAACATGGGAATCATTTCTACACCTAGTCTTGCAGCTACTGTTCTCAGACAACCCAGAATCAATCTAATTGCAATTTCATTTCCATACTCTGTTTTGATTGGAATTCCGCCATATTTCCTCTTACATGCTCCTTGAAAGAGGCCATTTAGAACTTGAAGATCTGTTGCAGCTGTAGATAATATACCTCCATGCATGGTTGCCCTGATACCACAGTCAAAAAATGATGCAGGTGAACCAAATGGATCTATATCTACTATTGAACCTCGTTCACCTTTTTTTGCATGTTCACTTAGAAATCTGCATGCCTCTTTTTCAGAAAATTCAATATTTTTTAATTCATTGAGATTTGCTGAACGTTCTGCCATTTTAAGAGCAGATGGGTTTAGATCATTGATCAAAATCTTTTCAATTTTTAATTCATTTGCAACTCGTAATCCCCTTGCACCAATCCCTGATAATCCTTCTAAGAAAATTTTTGGTCCTTGAAATTTATTTAGAAATGCTGCATATGCAATCATTGAAAAATCTCTGTTTAGTTTTCCTTTTGGATTAAAAAATGCGGGTTTTTTTGGCGGCACTTTATCTGTAATTGATTTTTTTGGAACTAGAAGTTTCGTATTACCTTCAATTATTTCTTGAAAAATTTCATCAGGACTTTCCAATTATTTTTCTATTTTTTCTAAACGTATAACGGTTTAATACTTGTGTTTTAAGACAAAATTCGTGCAAATTTGTGGGATTGATGATGCTGGACGTGGCTCAATGTTAGGTCCATTAGTCATAGCTGGAATTTCTCTAGACAAAAAAAATTTGAGAAAATTATCTTCATTGGGAGTAAAAGATTCAAAAAAACTTTCTCCAAAGTTACGTGAATATCTTTATAAAAAAATTATTAAAATTGTTGACAATTATTATATTGCAAAAATCCCTCCTAGAACTATTGATGCCAGTGTAAGGAAACACTGTCTAAATAATTTAGAGGCAAAATATATGGCAAAAGTTGTCTCAAAATTAAATCCTGACATCTCATATGTTGATTCGTGCGATGTTAATCCAATCAGATTTGGACGAGAAATTTCTAAATTATCTGACAATCGTAAGATCAAATCATATCATCATGCGGATAGTAGGTTTGTAGTAGTATCTGCAGCATCTATTCTTGCTAAAGTAACAAGGGATGGAGCAATTACAAAATTAAGAAAAGATCATGATTTGGGTAGTGGATATCCGTCAGATAGTAAAACTGTGAAATTTGCTACTAAATTTTATAAAAAAAATCAAATTATGCCTAGTTTTATGCGTAAAAGTTGGAAACCTGTTCAGAGAATAGTAGAAAATAACTAGTTTCTATATTTTGCAATTACCATTGCATGATCTTTATCATATGGATGTAGATCTATGGATTGTAAAACCTCAAATTTTGTTTTTAATTTCTCTATTTCTTCAGTAACAATTCTTTTTGGATCTTTTGTAACATCGATACTTCTTGTTTTGATTACTAAAAATAAATATCCTCCTTTTTTTAGAAACATTTCACAATTTTCTATCGCAATTTTTGTTTGATCAGGTTGTGCTATGTCTACATATACAACATCAACTTTCCCAAATACCGAAAAATATTCTTTCGGTTTTCTTGCATCTTGTAAAATTGGCATGATGTTTGATCTAAATGATGCAACTCTGTCTAAAAAATCTCTTGCAACCCTACTAGCATGCTCTACTGCAAAAATTATTCCATTGGGACCTATTATATCTGATATGTGGCTAACTGTAGTTCCCGTCGATGCCCCTAAATACAATACTTTAGTTTTATTTTCAAAAGGAAAATAATCTAATTCATTCATTATTGATGCTGCTAATTTACTTCTAAATGGATCCCATAACCTGTATTCTACATTTCTTTTAATAATTAATTTTTCTTTGTAAACTTGATTTCCTGGAACCATGTTTTCAGTAGCAAGTTTTTCTTGTCCTTCTGATTTTATCCAAAAAAATGATTGATTATCTTCTTCCAAACTTCTTTCTCTTTTTGTTTGAATCTGATCTTTCATTGTCTCTTACACCTTCTCTTCTTGGACTATCTCTAAAGTTTCCACCTTCTCTTCTTCTATCTCCACCTTCTCTTCTTGGACTATCTCTAAAGTTTCCACCTTCTCTTCTTCTATCTCCACCTTCTCTTCTTCTATCTCCACCTTCTCTTCTTCTATCTCCACCTTCTCTTCTTCTATCTCCACCTTCTCTTCTTGGACTATCTCTAAAGTTTCCA
>JAOUAY010000166.1 GCA_029860565.1 Candidatus Nitrosopumilus sp. | reverse complement strand
TATTTTTTTGACAAGAAATTTTTGTTTAAAATTATACATTGATAAAATGATTGCTAATAAATTGCATGTACTGTTTGTTACAAAAAATAATTCTTGGAGGTCATAGACTAACGATGTTCTATTCTTGTTAATCCCATACAAGATTATGCATAAAGAAAAACTATCGATTCATTGAATTAAGTTCTGATGAGATTTTTTCACCTACACTGCTCCAATCATACAATTCTTTGGCAGTTTTGCTTAATACAAATCGATATTTTCCATCAAGTAAAAGAGAATAGTTGATTTTTTTGACAATGTCAAATTGCTTTCTGTCATTTTCTATGCTTATTTTCATCAAATCTGAAATTTCTTTTGGTAACTTGTCAGAAATTGAATCAATGTTTACTGCCATTCCTCCAAAATAAGTTCCCAATGGAAAACAACCTGATGCTAATGCTTCTAAAAATACCAGAGGTCCTGCTTCCATCACCACCGAAGGAAAAATTGCCACATCACAACAAGGATAAAGATAACCTAGCTCTTCATGTCCCAAATAGCCTGTAAAGATTACTTTGTCTGATCTAAGATGTTTGTGAGCTTTTTCATAATAAGAGTCTAATTCATTATTTTTTTCTAATTGATTGAAAAATGATACAACATCTTCAAAGGAAGATTTGTCATCTAAATTTCCCTCAAGTGATTTTCCCCATATGATAATTTTCTGGACCAACTCTCTTTCATTATTTTCCAGTGCCCACAAAAAGATCTCCATTATTTCACGTGATGGACCATGACCTACAACTATCAGTCTTGCATTTGGATGTAGATGAAATATCAAAGGTAAAGTTGCAATAACTGATTGAATTCCCTTACTTGTTATCAAGCGTCCCACAAACAAAATTACTTTATCATGAGTCCAGTCAATTTTCTCTAGTTTTGCTTCAACGTCAACATCGGGATATTTCATTTGATAATCAGTAGTCGAAGAGATTATTTTGCTTAGTTCTTTTAATTGTAAAGTAGAACTAAGATTTCTTCTTAAGCTGTTTGACTGTTCATTATTTTTACCACGAGGTAAATCTTTCAATTTTTGAAATAATTTTTCAATATTTTGATGACGTAATTCAGGCGAGATTGGTTTGAAAATACTTGTATCCACACCCAAATTCAAGTATGTCATCTTCTGGTTGATGTTGGGAATGGATTGAAAAATAGACGATATTCTATTTTCCATCTCTGTACTAACAACAAAAATTTTTTTAGTAGATTCAAATGCCTTTGTGGCAAGATCCAAGAATCTTTTATCTTTTTTTACCGCATATTCAATTGCACTACCATGTGGCATTATGGCAAAAGGAATAGAAGTTATTTTATTGACTCTTTGGGCCACCACTGACATTAACACTGCATGATTAACATGAAGTGCTGTTAACTCATAATCATTTATTATTTTCAGAACAACTTTTGTATTTTGCTCAACATAATCCTCAATTGCAGTATTTGATAATTCAGTCATAGGTACAACATTGGAGAATTCCTCGTATTTGTCCCAGACATAAACTGGTAATGTGTCACCTAATTGCGGTTTATGCATAATACATTTGCCTTTGTATGGAACCTCTCGATTTAGTTTTATTTCAACTGAATCATTCGAATAACAACGATACTCTGATATGAAATCATAGTTCTCAGGATGATTTTCTTGACATACAAGATGAACCGTTTCTCCATTTTTACATAAAGATCTTACAATGGATCTGGTCCAAATATTACTTCCTGAGCCTTCCAGTAAATATCCATGGAGTATTCCAATCAATTTCTAATTTAGAAAATGTATAATCCGATTTATGTGCATCAGTAAATATAGAAAAGATGCAGAATTAGTTTAGTTATGAAAAATATACGCTGCCTTCAAATTTTATATTCTCATAATCCTCCAGTTTTTACATAATCTTAGCACAAGATATGGAATAATATTACAAAAAAATTGATAAAAATCCAATATTTATAAAAATATAATCACACGTAATTTCGCATAATCTATACTATAATTATCAAATACTAGGAAAAGATTGTATAGAATTTTGAGAATGTACTAATTGTATTGTGATTCTTGTTGCAAGATCTATTGATTACTTATGGTAAACAAACTACACATAGTTCATATCTCTAATTCAATATTGAAACTACCATGTCAGAAGAATTTTTAGATGTATTTTTCAGAGGTGATGAACTCACAATTGCAATTGGTTTTGCGATTGCCATTATTGGTGGATTCTTAATTGGTGTTGAAAGAGAAAGTAGAGGAAAGTCTGCAGGAATTAGCACCTACATACTAGTTATTGCAGGTTCTATGATGTTCACATATCTTTCGGCTAACGTGGATCCCAATTCCACATCAAGAATAGCAGCATACGTTGTTGCAGGAATTGGTTTTCTTGGAGGAGGAATGATAATCAGAGGAGACAGAAAGAAAATTTTCAATCTTACAACTGCTGCAAGTATTTGGTCTGCTGCAGCTATAGGTATGGCAATAGGTTATGAATATTATTTTCTTGCAATATTAGGAATTGTTCTTAACATTCTTGGTCCAAGAATACCAAATATCACAAAAAAATATCCATCAAATACAAAACAAAGTTACAATGATGACGAGAAGTAATAGATCAAATAAAGTCTGACAAAATTGATGTGTATAGCGTTTTAGAGATTTTGTTATCTACTTGGATCAAAAACAAATCCGTCATAGAGGAATTCGGTCATATCTTAGTAGATTGAAATGTTATCTTAGACATATGGATCTAAAGTTAAGCTCAGATGATTTCAAACAATTAGCAAAGATTCCAAAAGTTACCAAAACTCGTGAAATCCCTGTTACAAGATAAACGATTTATGAGAAATGTCTATAACCACGTGATCTTTCAGCTAATTCATGGACTATTCCAAGTACCTGCACTGTCTGGATTGCCAAGAGTCAGGATTGTATTGTAGCAAGCACAGAATAGAGGTAGAGGCAGGCCTACGCAAGAGGGAATTAAACAAGGTTTTGAAGATGAGTAACTACAAGTCTCCACAGTACTTTCATGCAATCAAGGGGTTGCTGGAATCA
>JAOUAY010000165.1 GCA_029860565.1 Candidatus Nitrosopumilus sp. | reverse complement strand
ATGTAAAATTTCAAGCTGGATAAAGATTGATTCAAGATTTCAACCCATGCAGGCAAAAGCTGCATCAAACTATGCAAATGCAGCACTTGCAAGAATAGAAGCACTAGAAAATGGATATGATGAAGCAATCATGTTAAATTCACGTGGTAAAGTTGCAGAAGGCAGTGCTGAGAATATCTTTATAGTTAAAGATGATATCATCCAAACACCTCCACTTTCAGCAGGAGGATTAGAGGGAATCACCAGAGACAGCATTATTCAAATCATTGAGGAAAATGGTGGATTTGTTATTGAGCGTGATATAGAACGAGATAATCTCTATACGGCTGATGAAATTTTCATGACAGGCACTGCAGCTGAAGTAAAATCAGTTACCCAAATTGACAAAGTAAAGATAGGAAACGGTAAGATGGGTAACATTACTAAGGCATTGCAAAAATCATTTACTGATGTAATCATGGGTAAAGATGAGAGATTCTTGCCATGGTTGACATTTATCTAATTTCCACGAAGTTTTTTACCCACAAAAAAGATTAGAAACTATGGATTCATGTGCAACAGGAAATACTCCAGAGATATGCTGGTTTTGTAAAAAAGGACGTCATGATGATTGTATGAAGGAGATTCCAACACAGGGCAAATCAGATGGACCACATGATTGTACTTTTGATACAAAACTTAATCCATGCAAATGTCAGCACAACAATTAATTACAAATACAGCTTTATTTGAAAAATTCCATGATTTACAATAAAAAATTTTGGGACAAATATTCTGATGAGAACGAATCAAGATACAATGAAGAATTTGCTAAATTTACAAGAGACTTGGCCACATCTCTACGATGTACAAGTGTTTTAGAGATTGGTTGTGGAACAGGAATTGATTTAAGACTATTTCCAGATACATTTCAAATACATGGAATTGACATAAATGATCATGCATTAGAGATAGCAAAAGAAAAACTTCCTATTGCAAATTTTAAAAAAGGATCTATTACCGAACTACCATTTGAGGATTCTTCAATTGATTTTGTCTTTACTCATGGATTAATGAATTACCTGGATGAAGATACATTAGAAAAAGGAATTGCCGAAATATATAGAATTGCTGGAAAATACATTATGAATTGTGAAAAATTTGAAGAAACAGAAAAACAAATTGATGAAAACCAAAAATTTCGTAACATGAAAAACAAATGGTTGGAATACAAAGTAAAACTTGTAAGTAATGTAGATATGCATGAAGATATAGAGCCTGATAAACCTAGATTTACTCTATTAAAAAAACTGTAATTTTTATTTAGATTATAGTTTGACTCATGTTAATGAATCATCATCTCTAACAAAAAAAAATATAAAATCAACGCAAAATAATCTGTTTTAATACAAGTTATCTATTTCTAAAAAATTTTAAAATTAAAAGCGGGTCTAAAGGGATTCGGACCCTTGACAACCGGATTAAGAGTCCGGTGCGCTACCTGGCTGCGCCATAGACCCACCGAAAATGAAAAGCCTAGAGTTGTTATTAATCTTAAGATTTTAAAATAATGAAAATTTAGTTTTGTGCTTTAGTTTCAATTTCGTTGTACTTTTCAATAATAGCTGTAAGTGCAGTAGAAACTGGAACATCAT
The DNA here is from genome assembly GCA_029860565.1 of Candidatus Nitrosopumilus sp. Classification (GTDB taxonomy): domain Archaea; phylum Thermoproteota; class Nitrososphaeria; order Nitrososphaerales; family Nitrosopumilaceae; genus Nitrosopumilus. The sequence continues at coordinate 1,535 of JAOUAY010000165.1, read as the reverse complement.
TCATCTTTTTCTTTTCGGCTAGAAGTTTTTGGTATGCATCTAGTGTGATGTATACTGGTATTGAACCATTTCCTTCAAGTAATCCTCTAACGTTGTAAAGAGCAGTTTCCATTCCTTTCTCAGCAGATTTTGCAAACTTTGCTTTATCCAAAATTGCTCCAAGTGGACCAAATGGCATCTCATAATCTACTGACATGGTTACTCTTGTGAGATTATTACCTAATGCTTTGAATTCATTGGTGATTTGCCATGTCTTAAATGGACCTTCAATTTGTTTTGCTGTAATTTTCTCATTTCTAATGAACTCAATTGTCTCACAATCCCACTCTAAACGTTTACCGCTAAAGTCACCGATAATTCTAAATGTTGTACCTACACCCATACCTTCTTTGATGTCCATTGGAACAACTGTCATTCCTACCGCATCATTTTTGATTTGGTCAGAAACATGTTCTGGTCTTGCAAAGTAAGTGAAAACACTATCTACAGGTGTTTTAATATCGATTGATTTTGTTACGAAAGTCAACGATTGAGTTTCTTGTCAATTAGAATTTAAAGGTTTTGAAGATTTTCGTAAAGGAATTAAATTATAATATATTCATCGAGTTTATGTTATAATTTATGAATAAAGGGCGATCAGTTTTTCTGATCTTTGGTTTGGTTCTTTCATTTTATTCAGGCTTTGACTCAGCATATGCTCATTCAATGTTTAATTCTGCTGAGGAATTTTATGGAGGTTATAGAGTTCAAGTAGGCACAACGCCAGAATTTCCACAAGTTGATGAACCATCTCAGTTTTTGATTAGAGTAACTGATGAAAATTTTGAAGAAGTGGATAGATTCACTATGGGAATTAGGGTATTCTACAACGATCAACAAGTAAATGCAATTTTACCCACTACCGTTGAAAATGGACATTGGGATATTGATTATGTGTGGAAGGATGTAGGGAATCATGTTGTAAGAATTGATTTGTACGATATGAAAGGAACTGACGGAATTCTAACTTATACATTTAACATGGGAACTCAAAATCCATTTGGATTTATCTTCTTTGGTGCAATAGTTACAGGTGCTTTGGTTTTTGCAGGAGTAATATCATACATCTATCTGCCAACAATTTTTAAAAAATCTAAACTTTAGTTAGCATAGGGGTTCTAGAAATTCTAAATGCAAATACTGTTGTTAACAACACCATAGAGAACAACAATATTCCAATTCCCAAATGAATTGCAACTAAAACTGCATGCAATTTCAAATCAATTACCATCGCACCAAGTACAATTTGAGTAATTACCAAAACGGTTGCCAAGGAGCTAGTTACTTTAATTTTCAAATCAGCATTCTTGTTAATGAGACTTGCAACCATAGTTGCAATTACTAATGATCCAGTAGTTGCCGCAACTAATCTATGAATCCATTCAATAAGGTATTCCTCAGATGGCATAATGCCATCTGGACATAAAGGCCATTCAGGACAAGTTAATCCAAGTCCAGCTGCTGAAACATATCCTCCAATAAACATCAGAGAATAC
>JAOUAY010000037.1 GCA_029860565.1 Candidatus Nitrosopumilus sp. | reverse complement strand
TAGAATCTCCAGTAAATCTTTGTGTAACATATGATCCTACAAAATTTGGTCCATTTGTAATTGGCAGATCAAGCATTCCCGAAGCAGGTCTCTATAGTGTATGTTGTGCAATTCAGAACTTGTGGTTGTCAGCTAGGACTGAGGGAATTGGTCTAGGATGGGTAAGTATTCTATCAAATGAAATATTAAAAGAAACCTTGGAATTACCAGAGCATGTTATTCCTGTTGCATACTTGTGTTTAGGATATGTAGATAATTTTTCAGAAAAACCGGATCTTGAAATTAAAGGTTGGTTGCCAAGACTTGAATTAAAAGATGTAGTATATTTTGAAAAATGGAATGATAAAAAGAATAAAAATTGGAATATTATTCAAAAGATGATAAAAGATAATCTAGATTACGCTTAAATAATTAAGAATGTTTTTTTTGCTGGGCTTGTGGCGCAGAGTCAATTTGACGCGAAACATGGATAGCGTGGTAGCCTCCTAAGTTACAGGTCGAGGGATCGAAGCCCTCCAAGCCCGTGTAATTTTAAAAATTGACGGAGAGTTAAATACAAAGACAAATGGCTGTAGATATGAAAATAGTTGTAATTTCTGGTAGTCCCAGAAAGAATGCCAATACACAAGTCATAATGAAATATGTTTTTGAATATGCTAAATCAAAAAATCAAGACACAAAATTAATCAATCTTTCTGAAGGTCAAATTGAATGCTATAGAGGACCAGATGAAGAATATAATGAAGCAACTAAGATTGCTGGAAATGATATAACAGATGCTGATGTATGGTTAATTGGTTCACCAATCTATAATTCATTTTTTAGTTCAGCATTAAAAAATCTATTTGAATATATCAATTATAAAAAAACTCCAGGAAAAGTTGCAGGTATTACAATTTTAGCTGCTGGAAACATTGGTTTTATCAATGTCCAGACATTAATTACACAGTTGTTATCATATTTTAGAGTGATAACAAACCCAAAGGCGGTATTTCTAACTACAGAATCTATCACTGAAAATTCTGTTTTAGACATAGATGCACAAAATAGATTAAAAGAAATGGTAGATGAAACTTTAGAGATGGCTTCTAAATTACATCAAGATTAGTGTATAGATAAACTACTTTGAAGATTTTTAGGTATAGATTTTATCAAAATTAATCTAAGTTTGACCTTGATTAGAATTTGATATTCTAAATTCATATTCAAAAAAACCATCAACAACCACATAATTTGAGTAAAGTGATGGTTACCTAATTGTTTCCCAATAGAAATTCATCATTATCAAAAATTTGAATTATCAAAGGATAATTAGAGATATAATTTCAGATTATTCCTCCAACAAATTTCCATGGAAGTATGTTATCTTTCGATATATTCATTTGAATAATTAATTTTGTAAATTCCATAGGATTCTTTATTTAGATTATTTCATTTTGAAGATTAGTTGGTTTTGTAAATGAATTTGCGTTAGAGAATCTGGCAATCAATAAACTAATAATAATAATATCTGTAATTACTATAATTTTAGACACGATACCATTACCTCAAATTTGAAATAAATCTTTTATTTCAAATTATTTCCGCTTAAAATGCAAAAGTCAAATATTAACATGACATAGAAATTATACTATTGAGTTTAAAAAAAGATCCCACTGAATTGTGTTCATGTAAATGCCATTTTGGTGGTGCTGTAAGTTGTCCTAGTTGTAAGAATAATCATGGTGTAATTTGTTGCCATTGTAAAGATTAGATCTGTTTACTTAGTTTTTCTTTCAGATGCCAATATTTTTAGATTAGCTAATTCAGTTTTTAATGATTCAATCTGAACACGAGTTTCTAAATTAGAAATTTCTTGATTTAACCTTTCAATTTCACTGTCTTTGAGCTTCACAGATTCTTTTACATTGTTTAGTTCTACGGACAATTCACTTTGAATTTGTTTAATTTCTGAAAGACCCACTTGATTTCCTGTAGTTGTGGTTTCAATTGTTCGTGTATTATTCAAGCTTTTTTTTTCACTATGTGATGGTGCATGATTGTGCATGTAATCAGTGCTTTTCTGAGTAATCCAACATGTTAATGTCAAAAACCATGTAATTGGAACTGCTATCATGAATACTAGATCCAATATTGGTGCAAAGTCAACAAAGTAAGGCCAAAGTCCAGTTAATATAGCTGCGAAAACCCCTGTTACTAATGTGGCTAAATGATTACCAACATATCCCATGATTAATTAAAAATTTCATTATTTATAACAGTAATGCTAAAAATCATAATATAATATAATTAAAAAGAAAAAAAGAATCGAATTTATTCTTCTTCAGAGGTAGTAGTTGCTTTAGGCATATCAGAGGTAGTAGTTGCTTTAGGCATATCAGATTGTAAGATTTGGATTTTTTGCAATAGTTCAGTTCTTAGATCTCTTGCAACTCTTCTTACAGTTGGTCTTGGAACACCAAGTTCATCAACTACTTTGGTGTAAATATCTTGCTTGTCGGTTACCCCTTTGTCAAGATAAGAATTAATTGCTTCTTTAATTATCGTGCTTTGGTTTGTACGATTCAACGAATTCTAAATTTTGATTGTTCTATATAAGACTATAACTTTTAGAATTTCAAAATTATCATATACGACAAATTCAGATTGTACACTAGATTAAAAAAAATATTAAGTCTGCATCAATAAATTTACCAACAAAAAATATACCAATAATTATAGATTCTTGAAAATTGTTAAAATATCTATAAAAAAATTTTTAATTATTTTCACAAAAGACTATTAAGATGTATTAGCAAATTGATCTTAATGGCTACAGTAAACATTGAAACTAATTTAGGAAAAATTTCATTTAAACTATTACCTGAATTAGCTCCAGAGACTGTTAGGAATTTTGAAAAATTAGCTAAAGATGGATTCTATAATGGAACTCTTTTTCATAGAGTCATTCCAGGATTTATGATTCAGGGAGGTGATCCCAACACAAAAACAGACAATAAAGGTTCATGGGGAATGGGAGGACCAGGATATAATCTCAAAGCTGAATTTAGTTCAAGATCTCATTTACGAGGCATAGTTTCTATGGCTAGATCACAAGATCCAAACAGTGCAGGTTCACAATTTTTCATAGTTACCGCTGATAGTACATTCTTAGACAGACAGTACACTGTATTTGGCGAAGTAATTGAAGGAATGGATGTTGCAGATAAAATTGTAAATTTAGATAGGGATGGTAATGATTGTCCCTTAGAAAAAGCACCTATGCTTCATGTTACTGTGGAATAAATGAATACAAAAATTGTCATATTTACTATAGTTTCATTAATTTTAGTTATTCCTTCTGTAAGTGCTCAAGAAGTTAGCATTGGTGAAAAACCAAATCAAAAATTAGTTAAAGTGATAATTAGTAATGAAGGAGACATTCATGTTAAACATATCGTAAGTTCCTCTAATTCCCCAAAACAAATGAATTTGATTGATGGTGTTGTTCAAAATCTAATGATAACTGATGAAAAAGGTGAAGAGCAATTACTAACAATAATTGGCAATAATGACGCTGTGATGATTTTTCCATCAGATAATGATTTCATAATAGAATATGATCTTGATAATGTACTTTCTCAAAAAGATAATGTTTGGACATGGAATTTTAGATATCTTGAAACAACATCTTTTATCTTTCCTGAAAAACTTGATTTAATTTTTGTAAATGATAGACCAGTTAACTTGGATGATAAGAATGGAATTTCTTGTCATGGTTGCCAAATGATTTTAGAATATTCAATTAATGAGCCAAAAAATATCATAGGGGTTAAATGGGAAGATAAAGAATTTTTTGTAGAAATTAGAACTTTTGCAGATATAGAAAATTTTAATTTTAATCAACCTACAAAGAATATTACATTTGATGTTTCTGATGAATACCGATTTGTTGCCACCATAATTCCATCAGATCTGCTAGCCGGGCCATATTCAATATTGCTTAATGATGATGAAATTCTATTTCACGAATATAACAACAATGGGACACACGTTTGGATCAGCATGAAACCTGAATCCTCTGGAGAGATTACAATCTTTGGCACCACAGTAATTCCTACGACCGGAGGAGAGATTACAATCTTTGGCACCACAGTAATTCCTGAATACTTGATCATTGTACTTTTAACAATAGGTTTTTTGATTATTCTTGCCGTACTATTAGTAAAAAAATTCAGTCTCCACTAGAACCACAAGAACAAAAACCATATTCATCAATCCTAACATCACATACTGCACATTTTTCACCATAATCTACTTCCCAAGGTTCCTTTCCAAAAAGCTTGAAATGATCATCAATTTCTATTGGTATTTCCCTTTTCTTTTCCAATGATTTGTATAGTCATTTTAACTATACAAACATTATCGGAAAAAAATTATGAAAATTGAATGTGGCTGTCATTGTATAAAGTGCAAAAGCACAAATTTAGAATCAAATAGAATTGGTCAGATTGAAAAAGATGGGTATTTTGATATGCATCATACATGCAAACAATGTAATGCACATTTTGATCATCTAGAGGGTGAAATTTTTTCTAATTGTCAAAAATGTAATTATTTTTCTAGTTAGATACCAATGATTCTTGAGTAAAATAATGAATTCGGTTTTCCTCAGAGCGTTTCATAATTTCATTGACGGAAGCCATTTTTGCTAAAGCTTTTGATACATCTAATGGACTTGCAGCCCAACCATATTCTCGAAGTTGTTGGATAGTTTCAGTAACTGTTCTTGGAGATTCAAAGAATCTACTTGTTTCCAAAATTCTTAATTTTGATTTAATTTGATTAGAAGTAATGTATTTTGGTTCATTAAATTCTGGTTCATATGTTTCAGCATCATCCAAATATTCTAAACCAAATTGAGCTGAATGCTCTAATTCAGTTGATTTTTGAGTAGGTTCCATTTCATACACGATTTTTGCTTGATTATCAGGTAAATGATGTGAGATATTATCAATGACCTCACCCAATGTTTGGTTATCAACATAGAAATCTCTTGAGTCAACCTCAATTTCATTTTCTCCTATCTTGAGTTTAATTCTAGCCAATGACAAATAACCGTATAATTTTGATTTATTCTGTTAGCTCTAAGGAGCTTTAAGATTAGATCAAAACTTTTACACAATTTATTGGAACTTTTTTCCTTTTTGGTTAAAATGTAAATTTACAATATTTAGTCATGAAATCATCTAAAAAAGCGAGTATAGTTATTCTGTTTGTATTAGGCATGAGTATTTTTGGATATTCACAATATGCATCTGCCTCGCAGATTGGAGTAAGTATTACACAGAGTGAATTACTTGACAAGAATGAAAAAAGTGCAAACTACAACATAGAATTACAATTTGATAATCCTTCATTATTATTATTAACTGCAGGTGAAACTGAATTCTTTATAATTTCTAATGATAAAATAGTTGGAAAAGGTCAGTTAGAATCATTCATGTTACAACCATTAGATAGTAGTAATGTTAAAGGTACATTTCATACAGATTCTAATGTCAATGACGATTCTAAATCTGTCAATATTACTGGTATAATAAAATACGATTTATTTGTTACATCTATTGATGTTCCATTTGTATACTATCCAACAGAAGAACAAGCAAGAGAATTTATACATCAAAATTAGTTTTTTACCAAATGCTTACTGTTTTTGGTTCTACAGCATTAGATACCATTAGAACTCCAAAAAAAACATTAAAAAATGTTCTAGGAGGTGCAGCAACTTTTGCAGCAGTTTCAGCAAGTAATTTTGTAGATACAGGATTAATTGCTGTAGTTGGAAAAGATTTTCCAAAACAGCATCATAAAGTTTTGTCCAAATATCTTGACTTGCAAGGATTGATTATCAAAGATGGTAAAACATTTCGGTATGATGGAAAATATGATAATACACTTAGTACAAGAGTAACTTTGAAAACAGAATTAAATGTACTTGCAGATTTTAAAGCAACTGTACCTGAAGCATATAAAAAATCTCAATTTGTATATCTTGCAAATAATGATCCTGAGCAAAATATTTCATTGATCAAAGAATTTGACAACGTAAAATTTTCTATGTGTGATACCATAGATTTTTGGATATCTACCAAACGTGAGGCAGTAATCAAAATGATTAAAGCTGTTGATGCCGTTGTAATTAATGATGAAGAAGCTAAACTTCTAACTAAAGAATTCAATTTGATAAAATGTGCAAAAAAAATGATGCAATGGGGTGCAAAATATGTCATAATCAAAAAAGGTGAGCACGGTTCCTTGATGTTTTATGATGATGTGATTTTTCCAACTGCAGGATTTTCATTAGAAGATGTGGTAGATCCTACAGGGGCAGGAGATTCTTTTGCTGGAGCAATGATAGGATATCTGGCAAGTAAAAAATCTACTAAAATATCAGATATTAAAAAAGCAGTTGTTTACGGGAATGTTTTAGGATCATTTGCTGTTGAAAGATATGGATTAGATGGATTACTAAAAATGAAAAATGGTGACATTAGAAAACGTATCAAGATATATGAAAAAATGATTCATTTCTAAAAAGATTTAAGTTCAATAATTTCTCAAATTAATTTATCATGTTACAAGAAACATCTGAAAAAGATCGACTAGATGCAATATTCAAACTCCAACAAGGTCTATCAGACATGATGAACTTGGATAGATATCCTAAAGATACTGAAGGAAGAGTTTCAGCTTTATGTACAGCAATTATGCATGAAGCAGTTGAATTACAAAGAACAACTAACTGGAAATGGTGGAAAACTCCGGTTGAATTTAACGAAGCTGAAGCAAGAGAAGAATTAATTGACATTTGGCATTTTGTTGTACAGGCATCAATAGAACTAAAACTTACACCTGATGATATTTTAGCTGAATACAAAAAGAAAAATGAAATAAATCGTGAAAGGCAACGAAGTGGATATTAAATAAATCTAGATTTTTTCTAAAATTAATTTAAAATTAGTTTGATTAATCATGTTTACAAGACGTACATTCTCTTGAAAATATTTTATTTCTGATTGTGATACTGTAAGGTAAGGATCTGGACTAGTGGAATTAATTATTCTATTATTTTGATCAGTTCCATTTTTGTGTAATTCGAAAAAAGAATGACCAGATTTATGTCCCCAAACCTCTTTTCCACAAACAATAATGATGCTAACTTGAGGATTTCGATTCACATATTTGATTATAGAATCAATTCCTTTATTTTCAGATAGTAGACGTCCTGCAATAGATATTTTATTTAGAATTTCAGAACTTGCAAAATTTTTTAGTAAATCTATGCTTGAAAGAGTACAAATTGCTACTGAAGATTTTGAATTTCCAAGATAAAATTCTTCATTGATAGGTAAAATAGCCTTACACAGTTCACCAATAACCTCACCTATCATGTTCATAATATTTCATGCATTATTTTGGCAATAAATTCAATGTTTTTTTGAGTTACATTCGGATGAATTGGTAAAGAAATTACATTAGAAGATGCCAAATCCGTAATTGGAAGTTTTATTTTTAATTTGTAAAATGGGGTTTTATGAATTGGTGTTGAATAGTATGATACTGCACCAATTCCTTTCTCATTTAGTTTTTTTAATAATTTATCACGTTTGTCAGTTGAAATTGTATAAAGATACCAATTTACATTTTCATTTTTCCTTTCTATCGGTAATACAACTTCAAGATCAGAAATTAGTTTTGATAAAAGTTTAGCATTATTCGCTCTAGATTTTAAAAATTTAGGAAGTTTTTTCATTTGTACAGTTGCTATTGCAGCATTAATTTCAGGTAATCGTAAATTCAAACCAAACATTCTAGTATCATATCCATGAACCATTCCATGATTTCTAATCATCAATAGTTTATCTCTAAGATTTTTGTTATTAGTTACAACAAAACCTCCTTCGCCAGCTGTCATTACTTTTGTAGGATACATGCTATAACATCCCATCTCAAAGAAAGTACCAGTGTGTTTTCCTTTGTAAGTAGATCCTAAGGATTGTGCAGAATCTTCAATTATAGGAATATTATATTTTTTAGAAATTTCAGATAATCTCTCAATAATTGCAACATTGCCATAGAGATGTACTGGAATTATAGCATGAGTTTTTTTAGTAATTTTTTTTTCTAAATCATCAGGATCTATAGTATAATTTTTGTTTAAAATATCAACAAAAACTGGCTTTGCTCCAGTCGAAACAACAGCATTTGCAGTTGCTATAAACGTAAAAGAAGGAATTAAAACTTCATCTCCTTTTTTGATATCTAGTGCATAAAGGGCTGCCTGTAAAGCTGCGGTGCCAGAATTTACTGCAATAGCATATTTTGAGTTTACAAAAGATGCTGCAGATTTTTCAAAAGCTTGGACATGTTGACCTCCTAAATTAGAGGAAGATGTTAGTACACCATTTTTGAGAATAGATGTGACTGAAGTTATCTCTTCTTTGCCTACAATAGGGATGTTAATTGCAATTTTCAACATTATTTCTGTTTATAACTAATCTATAAATCTCAACAAAGAAACATGAATTTTTATATTTCAAAATTTGGCAAACGGCATCATGAAACCACGTCATTTAGAAAAATCAGATTCAGGCTACAAAGTATATCTATACATTTTCTATATTTGTGGTTTCATAATGTTAGCATCATTAGTTTTTGGTGTATATGTTACCATGATAGAGTGGATTGAAAATGGAACTTATGTTATGGGTGAAGCAATTCATAATACGACTATTCCATTTGAAAATTTTGCTAGAGTATCAACTTGGATATTTTTTTCTACAATAATTGGATGGTATTGTGTTACAAGAATTGGATGGAGGAGAACAGCTGGTGATAAAATTATCGGTACAAAGATGGCATTACTTCAATTGATGTTATTGGGATTTTCAATAATTTCTCTCTATGAAGTATTATACAATTTTACAGTGTTAAATGCACAAATGACCGCAGGAATAATAGATGGATTGGTTCCAGATATCGATAAATTATTAGTGGCTTATCCAGATCCTGATAGACCATGGAATTTAATTTTTGCAACCAAAGTATTTCTTGCATCTTTTATCATTAGTACTCACGCATTTTATCTCAGTATAAAACCTAGAAAAAGCCTAGATGAATAGTAGATTTTAAAAAAACTATTTCTACCTTGTATGATTTAGACCAATATGGGATTGTTTGGTTCTAACAAAAATGAATTAAAATGTAAAAAATGTGGAACAATTTTACCCGATTCTGATAGATTAAAGAAACATCAAGAAAAAGCTCATAATAAGAAAAAAGAAAAATGTAGAACATGTGGGGCTGAATTTGATTATTCCGAAGAGTTAAGAAAACATAAAAAGAATTGTAAATGAATTTATTCGGATGATCCATATTTGTATTTTGGTTGTCTTTTCAAAGCTTTTTCAATTGAATCTAAATTTGAAATTTCATTTTTAGAGTTCATTGATAGTATTTTTATCATTTCTGAACCTAATTGAACTGATTGTTCAGGTAATGTGTCTATAAATTTTTCAAGGGCTTTCTTGTAATTTGTAATTAATTCTAATCCCTCATCAAGAGTCATAAACAGTTTATAGATATCTACTATTCAAATCTTCTAAATTCAGAAAAAATTTTGAATAACTTTATACGTTTACTTTTCAAAAGTTGTTTTGATTTGGATATTACAGAAAAAGTAGACCTGATTCAAAGACCACCTACTGAAGAAATTGTAACACAGGAAGAATTGATAGAATTATTCAAAACAAATTCATCACCAAATCATTATATTGGTTTAGAAATTTCCGGTTTTTTACATCTTGGTAGTCTAATTAGTACAGGTTTCAAAATTAATGATTTTATAAAAGCCGGAGTAAAATGTAAAATATTTCTTGCAGATTGGCATACTCTGATTAATGATAAACTTGGTGGAAATTGGGAAACAATTGCAAAAGTTTCAAAATATTATCAAGATGCTTTTAAATTAGTTTGTCCTGATGCTGAAATAATTCTAGGTTCAAAATTATATGAAGAAAAAACAGAATACTGGTCTGAACTTGTTAAATTTACAAAACATATGTCAATTGCTAGAACAATGAGAACTTTAA
>JAOUAY010000036.1 GCA_029860565.1 Candidatus Nitrosopumilus sp. | reverse complement strand
TTTTGTACTTTGTTGTGTCAGGTCAAGACATTAATGAAATTTTAGAACAAGCAAGTCTTGTAGGTGAACCATATTTTGTGGTGCCATGTGTTGGAGGAATAACAGTTTGTGGTATTTCTGTAAAAGAAAACTTGGATCAGAAAATGGAACTTGCAAAGAAATTGATGAAAGATGTTAGAGTGCTATCCATTTTTGAAGCAGAGAATCCAGGATTTAGTTCAAATCTTACAAAAACAGATTTAGAAATTCTAGAAAAACTAATTAAGAATCCAAGAGAGAAGATTGAAAAAATTGCAAAGAATACAAACATGTCAACAAAAACAATAACAAGATGTATAGAAAAATTACATGAAAATGATGGAATCCAATTTACCTTAGTTTATGATCCTAAAAAGATTGAAAATTTTATTCCTCATGCTATACTTACTTGGATAAAAGGAGATCTGAAAGAAACATTAGAAAATTTGAACAATACATTTTCTGAATCATATTTACAAATTCCTTTTGTAGCAAAAAATCAGATTGTTCTATTCATGTACAGTGATAATATTTTCAAGATGGATGAGCTAACACAAAAAGTTAGAGATATAAAAAATGTAGAATCAGCTGATTTGTTTATTCCAAAAAAAATTTCATTTTATGTAAAATGGATAGAAAAAGCTATTAATGATTTTAAAAAATCACCTAAATTACATTTAACGTATCAAACAAATTAAATAATAATAATAATCCATATACAATATGAAAAAAACAAAGATCTACGAGGGGAAAATTTTAGGTCTTAGTGTTTATGATGGAAAAATAGAAGGTAGAAAAGTTAGACGAGAAGTTATTGAGCATAGAGGTGCTGCAGCTATGCTTGCTTTTGATGAAGAAAATAAGATAATTCTAGTAAAGCAACATAGATTTCCTCATGGATATGTATTAGAGATTCCTGCTGGAACATTGGAAAAAAGAGAAGAACCCGTAAAATGTGCATTCAGAGAACTAGAAGAAGAAACAGGTTATACAGCAAAAAAGATGACTCCTCTCATCACATATTATCCGTCAATTGGCTATAATGCAGAGATAATTCATTGTTTTCTAGCCTCAGGATTAAAGAAAATATCTGATTTGAAGTTAGATGAGGATGAAATATTATCTGTAGTAAAAATGGATTTCAAAAAGGTGTTATCAATGATTAAAACTGGAAAAATTCAAGATTCAAAAACTATATGTGCAGTTTTAACATATGCTGCCAAGAAAAAATTGTACTAATTATTTATTATAGATAGGTTGTACAAGATCAGCTACATCTGCCCAAGATTGTGTAATCCTTTCAAACATATACACTATGTCAAGAAAATCTATTGGGATTTGTTTTTTATTACCTAAAGTATTTCGAAGTAAACCAAGTTTTTCTTCATATTGTTTATGCAATGATATGGCTTCAATAGCTAAAAGTCTATCAGGTTTGGTAAATGCATTAATAGATTTTTCTGCAAGTTTATTAAAATTTCTTATAACATTATAAATTATCTCTGAATATTCTTTTGATAAAGAGGAATTATAAATGAAATTTGAAAGTTCTACAATAGAATCACCTGCATTTTCAAGAATGTTTGCTGCAACTCTATAATCAAGTACGTCAATATTTTCTAAATTAAATGCATTAGCCAATTTTTTATCAACTAATGTACTACGAATTAAGCGAACAAGTAAGAAATATTGTCTATTTACTTCAACATCACGTTTTGACAATGATTGTAAATTAGATTTATCATCTGAAATTAGTCCATTGGACACATCATCGTACATGCCAATTGCAATTGAACTCATTCGTTTGAGGATTTTTTCTGGATTAAGTGTTGTTGCATCTAAGAGAAATTGCATGTTGATGTGAGATGCATCTTCTTCAATTATCTCCATTCCAACTAATCTTCTCATTGAATTACGAATTTTTTCTCTGTCTTTACCTGGAATAATGGATTTAGAATTAATTTCAATGATATCAAATCCTAAAAGATAAGCTCCAGTAAGATCTGCAACAATATTTTCCTCTTTGGGCAACGGATAAGAAATTACAAGTTTTTTTGTTGGTCGTACTTCTTTATTAGCAGATATAGAGAGACTATCCTGACCAATTTCAATTTCAACCTCACTGCTTTTATCTAAATTATTTGCAACAACCCATTCTTTTGGCAATGATACCAGGATACTACTTCCAATTCTTTGTAGGCGTCGAATGAATTTAGTCAATTTATACTAATTTAATTAATTTAAGCCATATTCTTATATTTTGTGTAAAATTTAAACTATAATCAATGGAGGCAACAGCATTTTGTCCAGCACATGTTACAGGCTTTTTTAAAGCTCATTTAGATGACAATCAAAATAATTTAGAAAATTTAGGATCAATGGGAGCAGGTTTCTCAATAAAACAAGGAGTTACTACTAGAGTAAAAATTGAAACAAGAAATGATCAAAAATCAAACTTTGAAATTTCATCATATGGATATCAATCAGATAAGACAGATGTTTCAGAATATGTTTTAAATGAATTTCTAAGACTAGGAGAATTCTCAACCAAATTTTTTAAAATTGAACATGACATATCAATTCCAGTTGGATATGGTTTAGGTTCTAGTGGTGCAGTTGCATTATCACTATCCTTTGCATTAGATCAAGCTCTTAAAACAAAATTAGATAAAACAACGATTGGACAAATTGCACATAATGCAGAAGTGAATTGTAAAACAGGACTAGGTGATGTTTTAGGATCATTTCATGGTGGTTTTGAAATTCGTGTTAAACCTGGTGCACCAGGAATCGGTTATGTTGAAAAAATTACTACAGATAAAATTTCTATAATTATGATATGTTTTTCTCCAATATCTACAAATAAATTCATCAAAGAACATTTATCCCAAATTAATGGACTTGGGGGGAAAATGGTAAACAGATTATTGGAATCAAAAAATTATGAACATTTTCAAGACATGTCTTTGGAATTTGCAAAATACGTAGATGTTATGACTCCAAGAATGCAGAAATTAGTTAATGAATTATCTAAAAATAATATCAAATGTGGAATTGCACTTTTTGGCGAAACCATTTTTTCAATGATTCCACAAGAAAAAGAAAATGAGGTTCTAGGAATTATACAGAAATATTCTGATGGGATTATAATAAAGTCAGAATTGGATAATGATGGGGCAAGAGTCCTATTAAATTAACTAAAATCATGCCCATAATTCCCAAATCTCATCCAAGAGTCAAATCACTTTTAATTCGTGAAAAACTAGTTAACGGATTTGATAATGGGTTAGTTGCAAAAGAAGGGCTTTTAGCTCAAGGCAGAGGAGAAGCTTTTGATTATCTTCTAGGGGAGAAAACAGGCAAGGCTGCAATAAATGCCATCAAAGCTGCAGCCGCACAATTACTATTGGCAGAAATGCCTGTAATTTCAGTTAATGGCAACATAGCAGCATTATGTCCAAAACAAATTGTAAGACTATCAAAACAAATCAAAGCAAAACTTGAGGTAAATCTATTCTATACAAATGAAAAAAGGAAAAAAGCAATTATTAGAACTCTCAAAAAAAATGGAGCTAGTGAAATTTTAGGTTCGAGTATTGCATCATCTAAAAAACTGCCGGGTATTGATTCTGCAAGAAGAATAGTCGATAAAGATGGAATCTTTGTAGCAGATGTAGTAGTTGTACCATTAGAAGATGGAGATAGAACTATAGCACTTAGGAAGGCGGGAAAAACGGTAATTACATTTGATCTAAATCCTCTTTCAAGAACTTCACAGACTGCCAACATTACAATTGTAGATAATGTAACAAGAGCAATTGATTTGTTAATCAATGAATCAAAAAAACTTTCAAAAAAGAATCAAAAAAGTCTTCAAAAAATTATTAGTGATTTTGACAATAAAAAAAATCTAAGAGATAATGTCATTGAAATAAAAGATAACCTAACAAGGAGAGCTAAAATTGCATAAAACAGTTCAAGATATTCTAAATATGAAAAAAGAAAAGAAGAAAATTTCAGTAATTACAAGTTATGACTACACTTTAGCTTCACTATGTGACAAAGCAGGAATTGATGTATTGTTAGTTGGAGATAGTGCAGGAATGGTAATGCTTGGGTATGAAAATACAATTTCTGTGACAATGGATCAAATGTGTATGTTTACAGAAGCAGTTAGTAGAGCAAGGAGAAATTCTCTACTAGTGTCAGATTTACCATTCATGTCATATCAAGCAAGTATTGAAGATGCCATTAATAATTCTGGCAGATTAATCAAAGCAGGAGCAGATGCTGTAAAGCTTGAGGGTGGTTCAATAATGGCTGAAACAATTAGTGCAATAGTAGATGTAGGAATTCCGGTGATGGGGCATATTGGATTACAACCTCAAACTACAATTCTTTCAGAGGGATACAAAGTGCAAGGAAAAACAATGGATACTGCAATGAAGCTAATAGAAGATGCAAAGGAGCTTGAAGATGCAGGAGCATTCAGTATTGTATTAGAAATGGTTAGTCATGAAGTTGCTCAAATCATCTCTGAAACTGTTAGTGTACCCATAATAGGAATTGGTTCAGGAGTAAATTGTGATGGACAAGTATTGGTTGTTCAAGATTTACTAGGAATGTATGATAAGATTAAACCAAAATTTGCAAAAAGATACATGAATTTATCTGAAGACATTGTAAAATCACTTGGAGATTATAAAAAAGATGTAGAATCATGTAAGTTTCCTACTAAAGAGAACTGGTTCTCAATGAATGAAGAAGAGCTAAAAAAATTACGTGAACAAATTGGCAGCTAAAAAAATGATAAAGAAAAAAGATCATCCATCTCTAGATATAGTTAATTCGCATGGTGTAGAATTAACCGGGAAAAGAATTGTACTTTGTGTTGCAGGTAGTGTTGCAGCATACAAAGCAATTGAACTTGCAAGATTACTAATGAGACATGGAGCAGATGTGAAATGTGTTACAAGTAATGCAGTTACAAAATTAATACAACCAGAATATTTCAAATGGGCCACAGGTAATGATGTAATTACAAAACTTACTGGTGAATTAGAGCACATCAGATTAGCAGATTATAATCAATCAGATTTGATAGTAGTATATCCAGCAACTGCAAATACGTTAGGAAAATTAGCAAATGGTATTGATGATACGCCTGTATCAACAGTACTTACAGTAGGTTTTGGATCAAAAATCCCAATTTTGATGTGTCTTGCGATGCATGTATCAATGTATGAAAATTCAGCTGTTAAAAAAAACATTAAGTTTTTAAAAAATAAAATTCAGTTTCTTTCTCCCAAAATGATTGAGGGTAAAGCAAAATCTCCAGAGCCTGAAGATGTTTTAGAAAATGTATTAAAGAAATTTGGTTTCTCGTCTTTATTAAAAAATAAAAAAATCTTAATGACTGCAGGACCAACCATTGAACAAATAGATCCCATACGAGCAATTACAAACCAAAGTTCTGGAAAAACAGGAGTTAGTTTAGCATCGGAATTAATTTCTGCAGGGGCCAAAGTAACTTTTGTTTACGGACCAGGAAGAGAAAAGCCACCAAAAGGTGCAAAAACAATCAATGTTTTATCCAGTAAAGAAATGCACGTTACAGTAAAATCAGAACTAAAGAAAAAATTTGATATTGTAATTATGGCAGCAGCAGTTGCAGATTATATTCCAATTGTTCAGAGTAAAAAGAAAATTAAAAGTTCCAAGTCAACCATGAATATCAGGCTCAAAAAAGCTCCAAAAATTATTGATGAAATAAAAAAATATCAAAAAAATGTATTTCTTATCGGTTTTAAAGCAGAAACAAATTTGACAAAATCTCAATTAATCAAATCAGCTGAGAAAAAATTGAGAGAGTCATCTGCAGACATGATTATAGTAAATGATATTGGTTCAATCAGATACAAGAAAAATCCTCAGAATAACCAAGTGATCATCGTGGATTCTAAAAAAAATGTTGTCTCAGGATGGATGAATAAAGAAAAAATTGCTAAAATTATTAGAAAACAAATTGAAGTAAAAATCAAATGAAAAAATCAGAACTTCGAAGACTAGTTGCAGAATATAAAGAAACAAAACTAAGGTTTTCAAAATCAAATAATATAAAATTAAATGAGCAACTAAAACAATTGGAGCATAGATACCATCATGAAACAGGCAGAACAATAAAGTCAGATTTAGAAGAGATCACATAAAATAGAACAAAGATTGTGGAAGCATGTAAAATGAAATTCATTCATTCAGAATACAAACAACATAATATGAAAATTTGGAATGAAGTTGCTCCCAGATATCATAAGAGGTGGGCTAGTGTGAATAAAGGACCATTTCAAAGTACAAAAAAATTAGTAGAACTAGTAAATATCAACAAAGGTGATGCAGTCTTAGATGTTGCATGTGGTACTGGGGTAGTCACAAATGAAATCCAAAAGAAAATTGGAAAATTAGGATATGTTATAGGAGTAGATACTTCTACTACTGCAATTAAAATTGCAAAAAAATGGAATGGTAAAAAACAAAATATAAATTTCGTAAATACTGATGCTGAAAAATTCTCTTTTTCTAAAAAATTTGATGCTATTACATGCCAATATGCATTATTTTTCTTTCCAGATGCGCAAAAGGCATTAAAAAACATGAAAAATAGCCTCAAAAAATCAGGAAATATAGGAATTTCAGTTCATGGAAATGCAAAAGAAGTTCCTTATTTTAGCAGTATTTTAGATTCAGTTATCAAGTATATCCCAGACTATGTTCCTCCAGGCTCTCCAAATCTTGATAGATTTGGTACCAAATCTGCTTTAAGAGCAGAATTAAGTAAAGCAGGATTTTCAAAAATTAAAGTTAAAGAATTTATTTTTCAATATAGTCCAGGAAATTTTGAAGATTACTGGAAGACATATCTAAAATACATCGCAAAACCACTAAAAGAAAAGCTAAACGAATTAGATTATTCAAAAAGAAAAGAATTGAAACAGATGGTTAAAGAAAAAACATCACGGTATACTAAGAAAAATGGAGAGATTTTGTTTCCTTGGCAAGTTTTAATTCTAAGTGCAAAAAACTAGAGAATTAGAGAGAAATGGGTAAAGACGACAAGAAAAAAGAAGGTAAACCAAAAAAGAATGATTTTAAATCATTTCTTAGAAAGAGAGCTCCAATTTATCTTGCTTTGATTGCAATGTTAGTAGTATTTGTAATTCCAGAAATGACAAAGGGAACTTTGGAAAAGAGTTTTCCTGAATTGTCAGATGAAGACCAACAAGCTATAGATATTTTGATGAAATATGATGGTCCAAACGACGATGGATTAACTGTAATAGAGGCATTAGAGAATAAAATAAGTGAAGAGTATCCCAATGAGAAGATTTTTGATCATAAAAAAACTGTTGTTGATTTAGCTGTAACAAAAATTAATCCTGAAGAATACCAAGTGAAATTTAATTTTAAGTCCCATAAAGGTGAAATGAATTATGATTGGAATGTAAATGTAGAATCTGAAAAAATTATTTCAAATAATTCAGAAGGAAAATACATTATTGAATTAGTTAATTATTATGATTAGGCTCAAATCGTGACTAAATCTTTAGTAAATTTGTGCATTACAACTGGTCGTTCTTTTACAATCAATGAATCCTCTAT
This sequence comes from Candidatus Nitrosopumilus sp., assembly GCA_029860565.1. Lineage (GTDB taxonomy): Archaea > Thermoproteota > Nitrososphaeria > Nitrososphaerales > Nitrosopumilaceae > Nitrosopumilus. The sequence goes on along the minus strand of JAOUAY010000036.1, from coordinate 2,588 downwards.
TCTAATTCCAAATTTGTTTTCAATATAGATTCCTGGTTCTACAGTGATTGCCATATTTTTTTTTAATTTTGTAGTACTTCTATAAGATATAGTTGGTAGTTCATGTACTTCTAATCCAATTCCATGACCTGTTGAATGAATAAAGTATTGACCATAATTTTTTTCTTCAATGTATTTTCTACATGCAGTATCTACATCTTTACAATCAATATTTGGTTTGACAGCTTTTAGTCCAAGTCTTTGGGATTCTTTTACAATTTCATATGCTTCATTTGCTTGTGATGGAATTTTTCCAATTGCAAATGTCCTTGTTGCATCAGAGACATATCCTTTGTATCTTAAAGTAAGATCAGTAACTACAAGATCACCTTTTTTGAATTTTCTATTGGTGACTTGAGCATGTGGAAGTGCACCATTAGGACCTCCAGCAATAATTAGCGGATTTAATGTAGATTTGTAACCTGTATCAAACATTTCTTGTTCCATTGCATATGTCATCAAAATAGTTTGTAATTCTGATTCTTTTTGACCAACTTTCATCTTTTTTGAGCAAATTTGGAACATTTCATCAATGATTTTCGATGCCTTTTTGAGAATTTGTACTTCTTTTTCATCTTTTATGATACGTGCATTGTAAAATGGCTCAGTTGATGATTTTATTTTTGGAATTGATTTTTTTAATGACATCATTATAGAGTAATTTTGGCAATCAGTACAAACTCGGTTTTTCTTAATTTTTTTGATGACTGAAGTTACCAGACCCTCTCCACGTTCGGCTGTAATTACATCACAATCTTCAGATTCTTCTTTTGCTCTTCCAACTTCAAGCTCAGGTGCAATAATGATAGTTTTTCCATTTTTTTCAAGTAGGCCAATTGCCTCACCCCAAAATCCAGTCATGTAAAATAGATTTTCAGGCTCAAATGTGATCAGGGTATCACAATCTATCTTTTGAGCATATTTGAGAAGATTTTTTCTGCGTTGCTTCATACAGAAACATCTCCAATTCTCAATTTATGTATGATGTAAAGTTTGTATATGGAAAATGGAACCAGATCGCAATGGCTGAAGAAAAAGAGAAGAAGAAAGTAGTTGCATTGCTATCAGGAGGATTAGATAGTCAACTTGCAGTTAGAATGATGCAAGAACAAGGTTTTGATGTATCAGCTGTTGCAATAAAAACTCCTTTTTGTGATTTTGATTGTGGAAGAGGATGTGGATTTGAAATTAGAGAAAGAGCTGATGATCTCAATATAAATTTAAAAACAGTTTATCTTGGTGATGAATACATTGAGATGCTAAAACATCCAAAGCACGGAATTGGTGCTGGATTTAATCCGTGTGTTGATTGTAGAACAATGATGTTTGATGCAGCAAAAAAACACATGGAAGAAATTGGTGCAGAATTTATTATTTCAGGAGAAGTATTAGGTCAACGTCCAATGAGTCAACATGCACCATCGTTACACATTATTGAAAATGAATCAAACTTAAAGGGAAAAATTGTCAGACCGCTATCAGCTGGATTATTACCGCCAACAGATGCAGAAAAAGATGGTTTGATCAAAAGAGAGAATCTTGGGATGATTAAAGGTAGAACAAGAAGAACTCAATTGCAAATGGCTAAAGAATACGGAATAGAAAATCCACCGAATGCAGGTGGTGGTTGTTTGCTGACAGAACCACAATTTGGAATTAAAGCTAAAGATTTGTTTGATCATATTGAAACTCCAACAATTAATGAAATTGATTTACTAAAAATTGGAAGACACTTTAGATTAGATGAAGAAACAAAATTTGTTGTTGGAAGACATAAAGATGAAAATGAGATGATCAAAGCTTTGGCATTACCAGAAGATATTCTACTTGAAGCTAAAGATTACGTAGGACCAGTTTCAATTTTACGCGGTAAAAATGCAAAATCTCATGTAGAGTTTGCATCGTCTGTAACTCTAAGATATTCAGACGCACCAAAAAATAAACAGAGTATCGTTTCTGTCAAAAATGGTAACTCATCTGAAGAAGTTAGTTCTGAATGTGCAGGAGAACAATCTTACATTAAATTTAGAATGTAGGCATGGAATTTTTTAAGAATTAGTCATAACTAAGGAAGAGTTTTTGAGGAAGTAGATATTATTTTCAATAAGAATGCAAAAACAAGAAAATTCTACATTTCTAAAGGCCATAACAATTAGAGATATCAGTGATGTTCATTCCATCAAAGAAGACATCAAAAAAGGTATGATTTTGATTTTACGGGTTACGCCATTGGCTCAAAAAGATGTGGAACAACTTCGTAAAGTGGTTGAAGAATTGTATTCCATAGCAAAAGCTGCTAATGCAGAAATTGCAAGATTAGGAGAAGAGAGAATCATAATTGCTCCAAGTAGCATAAAGATCTGGAAACCAGAATATGATCTAAAATAATTTTATTGCTTCTTGAATTTGTGGATAATGTGCAGATAGCTTGTACATTCGTCTAATATTCATAGCAAGACTTTCTGATTTCTTACGTTCTCCGTGATTAACTAATACACGACGAAGTTTTGGTCTTAGTCTTTGTACAAATGACATTAACTGATTGTAAT
>JAOUAY010000163.1 GCA_029860565.1 Candidatus Nitrosopumilus sp. | reverse complement strand
TACTATTACTAGTATAGTTTTACTTGTCACTGGTTTTTGTAATGTAATTTTTACTTAAGATGAGATTGTAAAATTGTTGATTTTTTGTTTGAAATAATTAACTATAGTTTAAGAAAAAAGGTAGAGGATATTCTGGTTCTTCTTCGCCAACGGGTTCTTTTCCTGTGTACAAATAGGGATTAGATCTACCGAAATACGTACGGCATGGTTTCTCATGTCGTAACATATCCACTATTCTATCTAGCTAATTTTCACTTAGATGGAGTTTGTGGAATGACCTGCCACCGTCGGCGCCACCATAGCTGCCGGTTACACCGCCCCATGGACTATCAGGTACTTGTTAGCCTTCTTTGTAGAAGTATAGATTTGCAAAGTGGCGGTCTTGGGTGTCATAGAGTTTTATTCTTGCAACACGTTGTGGTGTGCCAGATCGTTTTACATAATAGATCAGTTGATATTTTTCTATTGTTATACTCATTAATCTAAATTGTATCAGTAGAATAAAAAAGAAAAAGAGAGATTATTTTATTATTTTTAAAATTTAGTTCGCAAAGTATAAGCACGTTTTTTCAATAAATACAACATTCGTCCTAATATCAGTACCCAAATTACAAGAACCCCTAAGAACAGTATCGACGATTGATTATCTTCCGAATTATCAATTTCCACACCTTCTTCCTTTACTTCCTGTTCTAATTCCCACAATGGATTATAGGTCCAAATTGTCAGAATGATAGGAATAATGAGCGCTGCAGCTAAAAGATATGCCATAATTTAATTCCGTTATTTTTGGTTTTAAACGTGGTGTATTAGTTCAGCATTAAAAATCCTAAATAAGAAAACGACGTAACAGAATGGTCAGAGGAGTCTCATTTTCACTTAATACATGCGGGCTTTCTCCAAACTCCTTTGGCATTTGAAATTAATTAATTGATTAAGACAAGTATTTCACTTAATCAAAAATTGTTAAGGTGCAGTTATGATATGCAAGTAAATTTGTTCAAATTACAATGGGAGGAATTGAACCGGTAATCGCAAGAAAAGAAATTAAGAAGGAAACAACAACCAAGAAGAAAACTTCTGCAAAGAAAAAACCAAAAACAAACCCTAGAAAAGTCGCAGCAGGTCATAGTCCAATGGAAAAGAAGAAAACTAGAAGACTTGAGTATAAAACTGGAAACATTGAGTATAAAACTCGAAAAGATAAGAAAAAATCTGCTGCATCCAAGAAAGGTGGGGTTACACGAAGAAAAAATGCAAAGAAATAGCCAGTAGAAAAGGCAAAGTAGATTTCTTTAAAATATTAAATTTTAAAAGTTAAAGATCATTGATACCATAGAAAATCATGAGATGGATAATTCTGGGAGGCATAGCTGGATTAATTATGATAGTTGTATCTGTTATAACTATCTCGCCTGATGACAATAATCCTTCAACTAACGATGTTTTGTCAGAAACAATTTCCCAACAAGAAACAATCAGATCTATAGACCCTACAATTAAAACAAATTCTAAAATAAGAATAATTTCCTATAATGTAGAACCTATCCCAGATGTTTCTAATAGACAAATTATCCAAAACGCATTAGATAATGCATTAATTTCTTGGGAAGAAGAAAATAATTTAGTATTTCAACAAACAAGTATCTTTCCTGATATGCAAATAGAATGGCAAACAATTGCATCAGAGAATCACGCAGGTTTAGCTACGTATTCAGAGAAATACAAGGGAGTTATTACAATAGGTCTTGGAAAATTTAATTGCAATAGTGAATACGTGCAATATGATGGTAATTTATTACACCAAACAATTATGCATGAAATAGGTCACATACTTGGATTAGGGCACCATCCAGAAGAAATCCATCTAATGTATGGTGTTGATGATATAGATTTAAAAAGTATTGAGAATTTTGAATATGTCATTCCAAAACATTATGATGGATTTTTTGAAGGATATATTCAGCTTGAAACTAATTATAATATTTTAAATTCTAAGTTGGAGGATTTAAATGAAAAAATTGAAGAATTAGAAAAACAATACACTGTTATGAATACAGAGTATGAGATCATATTATCAAAACTTGAAACCAATAGTCAATACCTTAACCAAGTAAATTCAATAGAGCAAGAATTAACCCAATTAAATAACCAGATTAATTCTGTTATTAATAATCATAACGAGATTGTTTATAATATGAATGAGATTGTAGACCAGATGAGTTGTTTTCCTGATATTATTAAATAATAATAATTTTAAACATACGCAGGCACCAAACTGCAGCTAAAACAAGACGGCCTATTGATTCTCAAACAGAGATATCATTTCCCAAATCCTGCAAAAATCAGACCCTAAAAAATCTGAGCCGTCATCCTGACTCATAATTAAATTTCAAGTCTAAATCATTAAACCTTCTATCGATAATACTAATCTGGGCAGATACGGTTAATGCTCTGTCAGAACTGTGGTGAGAAATATGATGTGAATACAGGCAGGCATATCCACAATAACTCTAATATCTGTGATGGATTATTTTCAAGGGCCAGATAACTGATCTTTACTACCAACACGTTTTCCATAACTTGCAACGCTCACAGTACCCATCAATGATATTTTCCTCATGATTCCACATTTCAAAGGGTGCAATATTATGTCCTAATATCATGCATTGTAATTTTGACTTGTCCATGTTTTACATTATTTGTTTTCTTGGTTCATTATACATACTAATGGATGGAAAAATCATGTGATAATATGGGACTAACCCTACCCATTAGACACAGTCTAGTCAGTTTACCAACCCATTTTGTGACATTATTTTCTTTTACTCCTAGGCCTGTTTCTTACCGAACTCTTACAACATGGACACCTAACAGTTGGAATCTTCATGAAACTCTCGCACTGTCTACAGAATATTCGGTTATTGTCATAGTATTTTTCGTTAAATGGGATCTTTACTCCAAAAGTAACGCAGATTCCTTTGCATTGAGAACTCTAATTTCTGTCCTCTATCGGATTATAGTTTTTCCTTTAGAATTAACCGAGAGTGTATCTTCTAGTATATGGATTTGTTAGAGAATTTCTTTGTCATCCCAAGTAAGACGGAATTTTCCGGTAACTCTTAGCATCTTAATTTTCCCCCCTTCCTTGAAACTTAGTTTGTATGTTTTATGAGATGTATCTTCTATGTCTAAGGTAACATCATCTTTGATTGTCTGAAATACTATAGGATCAGTTGAAATTTGTTTCCATTCATCT
>JAOUAY010000162.1 GCA_029860565.1 Candidatus Nitrosopumilus sp. | reverse complement strand
AGTTAAACGGCCCTATTTTGTACATTAAAATGGCAATGTGTACATTGTGACTGGCCATCATCGTATTGTAATCCGCAGTTGGAACATTTCATGACACTAATCTTTAACCAGATCATATAACAGATGAGAAGCAATTATGCGAAAAGATAATTACATAATAGAAAAATGTTCAGGCAATCCCAAAGAAATTGATGTCTACATTACTGACGAGAATGGCTAGACAGACATGATTATTAGAGCCGGCCCGCGGCCACAATAAAAATTGGTACTGAAAGGATTTGAAGTGTAATGACAGGAATTGTAAATGCAAGGATCACAGAAAGAAATAACATCTGATCTATAATAATCGATTCACTTAAAACAAGTAATTATGTATTTTGTTTTATTGGTTCTCACAAAATGCATTCATTGTAACAATGAATTTGAAGACATGTTCAACAAAAGAGTATGTTCAACAAAATGTGCAGTTGAAGCTTTACATGGCAGTATCTTCAACTGATTACCATTTTTTTATAATATCCTATAACGTTAATCCGTAAATATTTCTCAATTTCCAAAAGAGAGATTACAATCTAAGAGCAGGCCATGGTCGGCATGATCTTTTAGTGGTAAACCTTTTCAATTAAAAATCATTTTTTCATTAATGGTCTGTCAAAATCAATGCAAAAAATTCAAGGCAATAAGGCCTATGGGCGGATCCAGATATGGTTCGGGTCAGAAATATTGTTCGCATTGTGGTGTGTTTATGGAAGTAAATGATCGTAATTGTCCATGCTGTCATTACAAATTAAAAGTGAGTCCAAGTAAACGAAAACACAAGCCAGAACCAAAGCGATTTTGATTTTCATGTGTATGTGTAATTCTCATCTCTTTAAGAAAAATTAGTGTCATTTGACTCGTCCCAGATTGAATCAAACATGCAAATACAAAATTTTGTTATGTTAGACAAGATAAAATAAAGGAGTTTTGATAATTACTCAAAACGATTTTTTAATTTTGTTTGTGATTTTGGAAACAATCTCTGCAATAAACAGGTCTGTCATCTTTTGGCTTGAATGGTACTTGACAATCATTTCCACAGTCTCCGCATTTTGCATCAAACATTTCACGTGGTCTGTCGTCTCTTCTACCAAATCTAGAGCCTCTGTCGCCACCATAGCCACCTGATCTCCCAAATCTGCCACCACCTGATCTTGGTTCTGGTTTGTGATTTTGGAAGCACTCTCTGCAATAAACAGGTCTGTCATCTTTTGGCTTGAATGGTACTTGACAATCATTTCCACAGTCCCCGCATTTTGCAGGGAACATTTCTCTTTCTCTATCAAAGGACATGTCTTTCTAAACACCAGTTGAATTCAACGGTAATTAAACTGTAGGAAAAAAGATCTATCATTATAAAGTAATTCTCTGCATTGAAACTATTGGGCATGAAAAAATATGTGGTCACAAGAATGGCCACAATGTTTGGAGTTTTGATGATTACACTATTGATTACAATTACCCTAGTAGGTTCCAACATGGATACAATTCTAAAACAAGGAATTGTGTTTCAGGTAAGATCTGAGATAACAGAAAATCCTGACATTGCTCAGAGTTTTTCATCAGTTGTAGAATTTGAAGGATTCATTCAAACTCAGATAGACCAAAGGATCCAAATTTTGGGATTAAATGAGCCATGGTATTCGCCTCAAAGGATTGGAGTGACAATGTACAAGATAATGTTACTGGATTTTGGGAATGCAACATTTCTTACTAGTGATATGGGTTCTTCAGACGTACGAGATATACTCTTTGAGAAACTTCCAAGGACAGTTTTATTGTTCACTACGGCAACAATAATCATATCAATTATTGGAATATTTTTAGGAGCTTTATCAAGCAGTAAAGTAGGGTCAACAATAGATAGAATTACATCTAGTTTTGCAATTATCAGTTCTAGTTTTCCTGTATGGTGGATAGGAATGTTAATGATATTTTTATTTGCATTCACATACCAGATATTTCCTGCAAGGGCAACTCCAGATATATCAACATCAGATCCAGAATACATAGGATCTTTGTTATATCATATGGCATTACCATTGATTACAATTGTGATGATTGGTTTTGGTTCATGGGCTTATTTGGTAAGAAATTTCATGGTTGGAATAATGCAAGAGGATTTCATCATGGCCAAAAAAACAATTGGAATTAAACAAAGGAGAATCATATACATCCATGCTCTAAAAAATGCAGCCCCACCAATTGTGACAATCTTAGCACTTAGTTTGTCAGGATCACTCGGAGGAGCAATAATCACCGAAGCTGTGTTTGATTGGCCAGGAATGGGTAGATTATATTTTGAAGCAATCACAGTAATGGATCTTCCTGTGATTATTGGTGCGACTTATCTACTAACAGTGTTCTTTCTAATTAGCATATTTATTGCAGATTTACTTTACGGATATTTTGATCCGAGAGTCCGCACTTCCACGTAATCTTATTACACGTTTGTCCGTGTTTCAGCGGATATTTGATTTCAAGTGAGATAGTAATCATATGGAGGAAAATAAAGTTTAGAATCGTTATTTTGAGGCAACCTAGAATTTAGAATCTAATTTTTACAAAACTATTAGAAATATTATTGTAATATTTTAGAAAAGATCTGAATTTTTGACAAGAGTTTTAAATTATTAAAAATTACATCATCTTATGAGTAAACATAGTGACCGAGCTAAGAAAGGAACCAGAACACAGATTCGTTTTATTCAAACAAATCTTACGATAAAGAAAAAAGAACTGTCAAAGGCAATGCAGTACAAAAAATATAAACTCCCAGGATTTGATACCCAAATTGCAAGAATAAAACAAGGCATTGCAAAAGCTGAAAAAGATCTCAAAGTATTTCAAAGACGAAAAGAAAAACTAGCAGATGAGGGACTCATTTAATATCCAAAGACATACAGCGTTTTATAAAAAAAGATCAAATCTTTAACAAAGGAATTTAGATTAATTACTGTCAATTGAAAAAAATTGATTAATAATTTCATCTTGAACTAATATGATTCTAGAGAATTAGAACGTACATTTACATTAGGCAAATTTATTCTCCCGACAAAACTTTCAACTAGGTTTAATGGAATTTGTGATGATCAGTGCAGATAAGGATGTTTTTGTAAATAAAGCATACCATGAGATGCCCAAAATGAGTAGCATAATGGATTCTTAGGATTACATTCAAATGCAAAAACAATCAAAAAGAAAAAAATGATTTATCGCTGTTTATGCAT
>JAOUAY010000035.1 GCA_029860565.1 Candidatus Nitrosopumilus sp. | reverse complement strand
GAAGCATTAATTCCAAGTTTTTTAGATAAAGTAGGAACAGAGATAGAACCATCGGTGGTTAATTCATAAAGTAATTTCATATCTAATTCATCAAATCGATGCATCGTATTAGAAAAATATGATTAAGATTTAATATATGTAGGTTTTGAGTAAAATTTTCACTTGAAATAGAATTATTTTGTGGAAAATATGTAATTTTTTAAAATAAATGATGGGCAAAAAACTTAATCTCTAAACGATTTTAAGTAGGTTTTCTAGAAAATTGTTCGTAATGATTACAGAGGCAAGTCTTGTTGACATGGTCAAAGAAGCAAAAGCAGCAACAAAAGAAAGGAAATTCAAACAATCCGTAGAATTGATCGTCACATTCAAAGATATTGATGTCAAGAAAGGATTTGCCATTAATGAAGTTGTTCAACTTCCAAAAACTAGTTCTCCAGCAACTGTTTGTGTCATAGCCACAGGAGATATGAATCAAAAAGCAAAAGAGGCAAAAGCAGATTCAGTCATCGGAACAGAAGAATTAGATAAATTTGCAGCTAACAAAAGAGAATCTCGAAAATTCATTAACAAACACGATTTCTTTTTAGCAGATACAAAGGTCATGCCAACTGTCGGAAAAACTTTGGGTCAGCTTTTAGGTCCAAGAGGAAAAATGCCAACGCCAGTTCCATTTGATGCATCCATTGAAGCATTTTTGGAAAGATTTAGAACATGTATCAAAGTAAGAACAAGAGCATCACTATCAATTGCATCTAAAATAGGAGATGTATCTATGGAAGATTCAGATTTAGCAATTAATGCACATGCAGTTCTCACTGCAATTGAAAAGAAATTACCAAACGGAGAGAAAAATATGAAAAAGATTTTGATTAAAACTACAATGGGTAAGCCAATAAAACAAGCACAAGAGGTTAAGAAGAAATATGCATGAGAATAGAACGACATATCCTAAAAGAAAAAGCCAGATGCATCAGCAACTTCAAGAACTACCAAAAAAATACAAAGTGATATCCATAATTCATATGAAAAAAGTTCGTTCAACTCAAATCTTACCGTTAAGAAAATCACTTAAAGGTGAAGTGGAATTTGTCTGTGTCAAAAATAACGTTGCAGCAAAAGCACTGGAAACATTAGACGTTCCAGGAATCAAAGAAATGATTGGTGAACTCAAAGGTCAAATCATGTTCATATTTACCAACATGTCACCATTCAAGCTAAATGTTCTTCTTGCTAAAAACAAAATCATGATGGCTGCAAGAGGGGGAGACATTGCAAGTATGGATATTGTTGTTCCTGCAAAAAACACAGGAATTGCACCAGGTCCAATGCTTACAGAATTCAAAGAGGCGGGAATCCCAACTAAAATTGATCAAGGAACAATTTGGATTGCAAAAGATAGTACTCCAGTTCTAAAAGGTGAAGCAATCAATGAAAAATTAGCCTCAATTTTAGGTAAATTAGATATCAAACCAGTAGAGGCAGGAATTTCACTCTACTCAGCATTAGAAGATGGACTCAAGTATGCAGAAGCAGAAATGATTATCGATGTTGAGAAAATCAGAGTACAATTCTCCCAAGCACACCAAGAAGCAGTATCACTATCAATTGAGGCAGCATATGTTACTGCAGAAAACATCTCACAAATCCTCAGCAAAGCATCTCAATCTGCCCGTTCTGTATCAGTTGAATCAGGATTTATAACTGATGAAACAAAGGAACAAATCTTGCAAAAAGCATATGCTCAAGCAAAAGGCGTTGCAGGGCAAGCAAAAGATTACACTCCTGCTTAAGTTCCTCTAACTTTAGGAAGATTCCAATTATACTTCATTGCAAATAATCTAATTCCAGTTGCAGTTACAATTCCAATTACTGATGAAACTTGCACATCCACACCAAATAACAATATCACATAAAATATTACAATTCCAATAATACTAGCTATTGCATAGACCTCTTTTACAAAGACTATCGGAATTTCCCTGACAAAGACATCTCGTAGTATTCCACCACCAATTGCTGTAATCATTCCTCCAAACAGCATTGGAAGGAAATTCAATCCAACTACGTGGTATGCAATTGATGCACCTAAAATTGAAAATACCCCCAACCCAACTGCATCAAAGACTAGCCAAATGCTCATTTGTTTTTTGAATTTTACATACAAAAAGAACATTACAATTCCAACTCCAACAGTCAATCCAACATAGATTGGATCAGAAAATGCTGTAGGGAATCTACCAAAAATCACATCACGTGTAACTCCACCACCGACACCAACTACAGTTGCCAATACAATTATTCCAAAAATATCAGCCTTGTGTGCAATTGCCTTAGATGCACCAGTTACTGCAAAAGCTATCGTACCCAAATAATCAAGGATGCTAATGAACCCATCTATAGGGAAAGAGAAATCAACCAATCAATACAAAGTGAGAATTAAAAGTAATTAAGATTAACAAAAATAAAGATCAAAATTAAATTGAAAAAAATAAAGTTGCTTAGCCAAATAAGGAAGACAATCCTTCCATGGCTGCTTCTTCGTTTTTAGGTTCTTCTTTCTTCTCTTCTTTTGCCGGTGCGGCTGCTGCATCTGCTGCCGGTGCTGCGGCTGCTGCAACTGCTACTGGGGCAGATTTAACTGCCTCATCGATATTAACATCAGCTAAGGCTGCAACTAGAGATTTAACCTGGGCTTCATTAACTTCAGCACCAGATGCTTTAACAACTGAACTGAGGTTTGCCTCGTTAACTTCTTTGTCTAGCTTGTGAAGAAGTAAAGCAGCGTAAACATATTCCATTATGTCGAGATTTCCTTAGGGCATAATATAAAACTATGGAGAAGTCATGCCTAAAAATTAAAAATTTAGTTTAGGATTTTAAGACTTCTACAAACAGCGTATAGGGTTCGTTTAAGAGTCGGATCCGTCAAAGTATCCATCCTATTTTTTAAAACTCGTTTAGCTTCATCTCTTTCAGAACCTGGTGGTAAAGACAGAACAGTGTTAATGAATTCAGGTAAAGATTCTCGAATCCAACCATCCAACATTGCATAAATCTTTGGAGGAAGGATATCACATTTATCAACATCAAGATCAATTACTTCAGCATAATTTTCATGTTCAACTCTATACACTAAAGCCAATACAACATTGTCAGGGGTCGGATGAAGAAGTATTTCTTGTGAACGTTCTCCAGTTTTTCCTTGTGCAATTTTATTTTTCAAACCAATAGGATTAACAATTATTCCGTTGATACCTACTTTTTTTCCATCTACTCCAGTAACTATACCGAAAATAAAGTCATTATAATCACCATTTTTTTTGATAGAGAAAACAGGAGTTCCTTCTTTTAAAGTAGGTTTTTTTCCAAACATGAATAAACTGGATTATGTATTGTATTTAATGTATCATTAATCGACAATTCTTAATATTGGATTAGAGCAGCCTCATCGTTGGATAAAAAAGAGATTCTAAAAGAATTTTCATCTGATCCTGACAGATACTATAACGTCAAATTATTCCAAGAACAGGGTTTTGTTAGAAAAGCTTGCTCAAAATGTGGGAGATTCTTTTGGACTCTAAATTCAGGACGAGATTTATGCCCAGATGATGCAGATGACACATATTCATTCATTGGAGAGCCTCCAACAACTAAGAGATTTGATTATACACAAGCATGGAAACAAGTTGAAGAATTTTTTGTAAAAAATAATCATACTTCTGTTAGCAGATATCCTGTTGTTTGTAGATGGCGTGATGACTTGTATTTTACAATTGCATCAGTGGTAGATTTTCAAAGAGTGATGGGATCCAAGGTGGTTTTTGAGTTTCCTGCAAATCCACTAGTAGTTCCACAAACATGTTTGCGTTTCAAGGACTTGGAAAATGTTGGAGTAACTGGTAGACACTTTTCAAGTTTTTGCATGATTGGACAACACAGTATTCCAGATTCACAAGGGTATTGGAAAGATGAATGTGTTGATTTAGATTTTAGATTACTAACTGATCAATTTGGAATAAAAAAAGAAGAAGTTATTTTTGTAGAAGATGTATGGGCTGGTGGTGGCTCTTTTGGTCCATCATTAGAATATTTTGTCAGAGGATTAGAGCTTGGAAATGCTGTATTTACTGAATTTCAAGGCGAATTAGGACAACATACAACACTTGATCAAAGAGTTATCGATATGGGTGCTGGTCTTGAAAGATTTGCATGGATTACAATGGGAACACCCACGGCATATGACTGCTGTTTTGGTCCAATCAATCAAAAATTATTTGAAAAGATTGGGATTGATTCAGATTCAGAAATTTTGAGAAAGTACTTTACAGAGATTGCAAAGGCATTAGATAATTTTGAGGATCTCAATGATGTCAGACGTCATGCAATAAAGACTGCAGGAGTAACTGATGATCAACTAAACAAGATGATAACACCACTTGAAGGAGTGTATCTGATTGCAGATCATCTTAGAACATTGATTTTTGCAATTACAGATGGTGCACTTCCAAGTAATGTAGGTGGAGGATATAATCTCAGAATGATGTTGCGAAGAATTAATGGAACAATTAATCACCTAAATCTAAAATTGAATATTGATGAATTAATTGATGCCCATATTGATTATCTCAAAGATACCTATCCAGAACTTGATGAAAAGAGAGAAGACGTCAAGCAAATTCTCAAGCTAGAATCAACAAGATATGAAGAATCCAAAGTGCACATGAAAAAAAAGGCAGAAAAGATTCGTGAAAAAGGTGTGCCGAGTGTCGATGAACTGATTACACTGTACGAATCCGATGGCATTACACCTGAATATCTCAAAGAAGTAAATGCAATTTCTGAAATTCCATCATCATTTTATTCCAAATTATCTGATTTGCACCAGTCTGAAAAGAAAAAAACAATTACAGAACTTCCACTAGAAAAATTACCTGAAACTGAGACGCTATTTTACAAAGACGACCCAATGGAGTTTGAAGCCAAAGTAATCAAGGTCTTTGATGACCAAGTGATATTAGATAAAACTTCATTTTATGCCAGAGGTGGTGGACAAGAACCAGACTTTGGAAGTATCGCAGGATTCAATGTGATCAATGTAGATAAACACGCAGACATTATTGTTCATCAATTAGAAGACGGCGTACCAAAAGAAGGAGACACCGTATCATGCAAGGTAGATGAAACTCGTCGTGTAAACATTACCAAAAATCACACCAGTACACACATCATTAATGCATCATCAAGAGGAGTGTTAGGTTCATGGATTTGGCAACACTCTGCATTCAAAGACGATGATCATGCCAGATTAGATATTACACATCATTCATCATTAACTAATGAGCAAGTAAAACAGATTGAAGATGCAGCTAATAGCATGGTCAAACAAAATCTTTCAGTCAACATCGATTATTATGATAGAGGAACTGCAGAGCAAAAATATGGATTTAGAATTTACCAGGGGGGTGTAGTTCCAGTAAAATCAGTTAGAATTGTATCAATTGAAGATCAAGATATAGAAGCATGTGGTGGAACACATGTAAAGAAAACTGGAGATATAGAATTAATCAAAATTACAAAGACCAAAAGAATTCAAGACGGAGTAGTTCGTATAGAGTTTGTCTCAGGTCCTACTGCATTTCAATACGTCAAAGATCAAGAAGAAGAATCAAAGAAACAAGCTGAAGAAAATATTGCAAAGCAAACACTAGAAAAACAGCGAGAAGAAAATAAACAAAAAGCAAGAGAACAGATCCCCATACTATTAGAAAAAATTCTAGGTGGTGAATCAGGAGAACTAGATGAAATTACAGTGAAAAACAAAATTTGCTTTACTGCAAGTGAACAATACGATGATTATTTTCATCAAAACTTTGGCAAGAAACTAATAACTAAAGATAGTAAAGCTGCCTTTTGTGGAATTTTTGAATCAGGACCAACTGTAAGAATAATGGTGCATGCAGGGGAGGAATCAGGCGTAAATTCTGGTGAGATAGCCAAGGAAATAGCCTCAATTCTAGGTGGCTCTGGCGGAGGTGATGCTAAATTTGCTCAAGGTGGAGGAAAAGACACATCTAAAAAAGACGAGGCAATTGCCAAAGCGAAATCAATGATTTTAGGATGAAAAAATGACAATTAACTGGAACGAGATAGAAAACAAATGGCGAAACAGATGGATTGAATCAAAGGACTTTGAAACAAATCCAAATGAGAAACCAAAAAAATTCATTACAGTTGCATATCCGTATCCAAATTCTCCTCAACATATTGGACACGGCAGAACTTACACACTAGCTGATGTTCATTCAAGATTTTACAGAATGCAAGGGTATAACGTATTATTCCCAATGGGATTTCATTATACTGGTACTCCTGTTCTTGGCATGGCAAAGAGAATTCAAGCTGGAGAAAAAGAAATCCTAGATGGGTTACAAAACGTATATCATGTTCCAGAAGAAGACATCAAAACATTTGTTGAACCAATAAAGATTGCAGATTATTTCCATAAAGAAATTAAATCTGGAATGATTGAGATGGGTTATTCCATTGATTGGAGAAGAGAATTCACAACTATAGTTCCAGGTTATCAAAAGTTTATCGAGTGGCAAATTACAACTCTCAAAGAAAGCGGTAGAATTATTCAAGGGAGTCATCCAGTTGGATGGTGTCCTGTTGATCAAAACCCAGTATCACAGCATGATACAATGGGAGACGTTGAACCAAAGATTGATGATAAAAATTTCCTAGTCAAATTTTCATTTGGCAAATTTATTTTTCCAGTTACAACACTAAGACCTGAAACAATTTTTGGAGTTACAAATTTGTGGGTCAATCCAAATACAATTTACAAAAAGGTAGCAGTGGATAATGAAACATGGATAGTTTCTGAAGAATGTGCAAAGAAAATAGAATTCTTTGAAAAAGAGGTCAAAATTGTTGGCGATATTCCAGGTAATGAAATTATTGGAAAATATGCTACAAATCACAATGGACGAGAAATCCCGATATTGCCTGCAGAGTTTGTAGAGCCTGGAATGGGCACGGGCCTTGTAATGTCAGTACCTGCACATGCACCAAAGGATTACCAGGCATTGATGGATTTGAAGGCTAAAAATCATGAATTAGCGGTCAAAATTGAGCCTATTCCGATAATTGTTACTGAAGGGTATGGGGAATTTCCTGCAAAAGACATTTGTGAAAAATTAGGAGTCTCAAGCCAATCAGATGAAAAGTTAGAAGAGGCTACAAAAGAATTGTATCTAAAAGAATTCACAGATGGAAAGCTAAATGAAAAATGTGATAAATTCAATAATGAAAAAGTCCAATTTGGACGAGACAAAGTAAGAGCATGGTTAGAAGAGAATGATCATCTAGAAAAATTCCCAGTACTTGAAAATGCTCCAGTACATTGTCGTTGTGGAGCAGAATGTGTTGTTAAAGTATTGAACAATCAATGGTTTTTGAATTACGGAGATGAAGAATGGAAAGAACTAGCTCGCAATTGTTTTGATGAGATGAACATTCTACCAAATAATATCAGAACAGAGTTCAAAGAGGTAATTGATTGGTTGCATGAGCGAGCTTGTGCAAGACAACAGGGACTTGGAACAAAACTTCCATGGGATAAAGATTGGATTGTTGAGAGTTTATCAGATTCTGTAATTTACATGGCATACTATACCATTTCTAGATTTGTAAATGATGGAACAGTAACTCCTGAAAATTTAACAAAAGAATTCTTTGATTATATTTTGTTAGATAAAGGAGATATTGCACTAGCTACACAAACCTCCAAGTTGACTGAAGATGTAATTGAAATGATGAAAAAAGAGTTTCAATATTTCTATCCAGTTGACTCTAGACACTCAGGTAGAGATTTAGTTCAGAATCACTTGTCATTTTTTGTATTAAATCACGTTGCAATATTTGATAAAAAATTATGGCCTCAAGAAATTGTAGTCAATGGTTCTGTAATGATGGATGGTGCAAAAATGAGTAAGAGTATGGGAAACATCATTCCACTAAGAACTGCAATTAGAGACCACGGTGCAGACCCAATTAGATTGGCAATAATATCATCAGCAGAACTACTCCAAGATGCAGATTTTAACATGGAATCAGTCTTTGGCATTCAAAATAAACTAGAATCACTCCTTGAGGAATGCTCCAAGGTAAAAGCAGGAGAGATCGGTAATTTGGAGGCTGAAGACAGGTGGATTTTATCTAAAACTCAGAGCATGATATCCCAAGTAACTGAGGCAATTGAGAAGATGAGACTACGAGAAGCACTGCATGATATTTTGTTTTCATTTGAATCAGATTTGAGCTGGTATCACAAAAGAGCAAATGCCAAAAACAGAGCAAACATTTCAGGAATATTACACCAGATTAATTCTACACGAATTGCAATGCTATCTCCATTTGCGCCACACATAGCTGAAGAGATGTGGGAAAAACTGGGACATACAGACATGGTATCAAAATCAACATGGCCTGAATTCTCTAAAGAAAAATTAGATGCTACCTCAATTCAATCTGAAGAATTACTAAAATCAACAATTGATGACATTACAAACATTCTCAAAATTACAAAAATCACTCCACAAAAAATTGTAATCTATGTAAATTCTGATGGATTCAAATTAACAGTGTATCGTAAGATATTAAGAATTATGGTAGGTGGTCAAAACAACATGGGAGTTGTAATGAAAGAATTGATTGTAGATCCTCAAACTACAGATGCCAAAAAAATACCAGACTACATACAAAAAGTAATCAAGGATTTACATTCAGAATCTGAAGAAATCAAGAGTATGAAATTAAAATCAAAAGAATTTGATGAAAAAGAATTCTTGTCAAAGGAATTAATCAGTATTGGAAAGAAAGAGTTTGGAGTAGAGATACAAGTGTATTCAGAATTAGATAGTGACATTTATGATCCTAAAGGTAAAGCAAGACATGCAAGACCATTCAAGCCAGCGATTTTGATTGAATAAAATAAAAAAGCAAGAGTTTGAGACCAATACTCAAAGGATGGATGAACATCTCTTTAACTTAAGATCAGAGACTATACGTTCTCTGATGACAGCAATTGTTCTAAGGTCTGAAACATTTGCAATCAGACGACAAACTATCTTTTCAATATAACTATTCAATTTTGATTTTTGACCAATACTACTTTTTCGTACTAGTCAAAATTATCCAAAAGATTGGACACTAGTAAAATTTTCAGATAGTGTATTTATTAGGCATAACAGGATCGCAGAATATCTTGAAGATAGCAGTGATGGGAATGGGTGTAGCAGGCTCATATCTTATGGCCAGACTAAAAAATTCAGAACACGAAGCTGTAGGATATGAAAGAATGACAGAAGATAGACATGACTCTATTTGTGCATGGGGAACGATAAAATCAGTATTAGATGGATTTTGTAAAAAAACAGGAAGGAATTTTGATGATTTTTTAATTCATGACGGAAAAAAGATGCATGTCAAAATGAGCAACGATGTAAAATTTGATATTGGATTGAAGGGATTATGTACGTATAACAAATTAGGATTGATTAAAGATTTTATCAAAGATTGCAACGTAATTTATGGTCCACCACCAAAGATAGAAGAATTAGAAAAAGAATATGATATGATTGTAGATTGTACAGGCTTTCATAGGGTTTACCTACCAAAGATGAAAGAAGATTTCTTTTTACCAACCTACGAGTATAAAGTTGAATATGAAGACAAAGTACCGTATGACGATTTTTACATCGAACCATTTCCAGGGATGTCAGGATACTTTTGGTATTTCCCATTAGGTGGAAAATATGCACATATTGGTGCAGGAGATTATAATAAAAATCACATCAAGGCAACTGACGCATTTTTAGAAAAACATGGCGGAAAAGTAATTGCTACTAAAGGACGTCCAATTAGATTAGCAACTCCAGATAAATGTAAACCGTATTATTCAGGTAAAGTAGTTGGAGTTGGAGAATCAATTGGAACTGTATATGCATTATTAGGAGAAGGAATTATCCCATCCATGCAATGTGTTGAGATTTTCCTTGAAAACATGCATGATTTTAAAGCATATGAAAAAGCAATAGAGAAACACTACAAAGTTTATGCCAAAGTATTTAATTTTGTAAGAGCAAAAATTCAGAAAAATTTCAGCTTCTTAAAGGCATTACCAGATTTTATGTCAATTTTCATATACATGAAAAAGCATGAAGACAGATTTGGAATGAATATAAAAATTGCAGATTTGATGAAAGTAGCTAAAGCCTAGCTAAAACTTACAGAACTGAATCCTTCTCGACTTGTACGATTAGATGC
>JAOUAY010000161.1 GCA_029860565.1 Candidatus Nitrosopumilus sp. | reverse complement strand
GTCTAGTTACGGGACCAATGTCAGCTTTAGCAACAGGAACTTGAGAGCGTCTGAGCATCTCAATTATAGCTTCAAGTGAGCCTATAGTATCACATTTTAGAATAACCCCATTAGTTTCAGTGTCAACGAATACGGATTTCATTTCAGATTCAATGAGTTTGGTAAATTTTTCAATCTCTTTATCATTTGATGCAACATAGAGAGTACTGCCAGGAAGGACACCTTCAAGATCAGGTGATGCAATTTTGAGTCCGGCAGCAGCTTCTACTTGAGAAACAGGTTTGAATTTATCTCTAGGATCACGCATTTCATCAAGAGGTTTTGGTAAAAGTAATGCCTTAGGTTTTGTAACTATTACACCATCACGTTTTGCAACAACTATGCTATTTTCTTTTTTAATTATTCCATCAATTAAAATGATATTTGCAGTCTGCCCCAATCCAATCTCATCTTTTACTTCTAATACAATACCACGTGGTTCTTTTTCTTCTTGATCTAGTCTTTTTTGAAGATATTGTTGAGTTAAACCAACTAAAACGCTAAGTAATTCAGGAATCCCAACGCCAGAACGTGCAGAAATTGGAACTATCGCAATTTCAGATTTAAAGTCCTTGACTCTGAAAAATGCCTCGGATTGATATCCTAAAATTGATAGAGTTCCCACGACATCGTAGATTTTTTGATCTAGATCTGTTTGAATTGATGCATCTTGCTCTTTAATTGCCTGTGTGATAAATTTAGTTTCAGATTTTCGCCACCCAGAGAGTTGATCACATTTGTTTAGTGCTATAACAAATGGTACTTTTCTGCTCTGTAAAATTTTTAAACTTTCATTTGTTTGTGGTTGGAATCCACGATTTACATCAACTACCAAAATTGCAATATCTGCAGCTGATCCACCTCTAGATCGAAGATTTGTAAAGACCTCGTGTCCTGGAGTATCAATAACTAAGATTCCAGGAACTTTATTTTCAGATTGTTCAAGTTTTTTGTATAATGGGCCACACATTTCTTTGATTGTTTCAGTTGGAAGAAAGCTTGCGCCAATATGTTGAGTGATTCCACCTGCCTCTCTACCTTGAACACCGGTACCACGTATTCTATCTAAGAGAGATGTTTTTCCAGAGTCTACGTGACCAAGAACTGCCACTATGGGCTGACGAATTTGCAAATCAGATCACTCAAATGCTACCCTCGATTCGTGATCAAAACTTTCTTGTGAATCTGATGCATGAATAATATTTTCACTAAATCCTAATCCAAAGTCCCCTCTAATAGAGCCAGGATCTGCTTCAAACGATTTTGTTGCACCAATCATTATTCTTGTAGTAGCAATTGCATTATTTCCTTCAATTATTGCTGCAACAACAGGTCCTGATGTGATAAATGAGGTTAGTTCACCAAAGAATGGTTTGTCTTTGTGTACACCATAGAAATTCTCCGCTTGTTGTTGAGTAAATGTAAACATCTTTAGTTTCAAAAGTTTGAATCCTTTTCTTTCAAATCTGGAGACAACATCACCAACTAGATTTCTAGCTACGGCGTCAGGTTTTACAATGAATAATGATTGTTCAGACAATTCTAATTCTTTCTAATTCCACCCTTAACGTGTTTCTTGGTCCACTTTAGTTTTCTTGGATCACGTTTTAGGACTAGTGCATTTTTTTTGCATTTTGAAGAACAAAACCACAAAATACTTCCGTCATTTTTAGCATACATAGTACCAGAACCTTTGGCTACAGGTCTGTCACAAAAGCTGCATGGTTTAACTAAAAGACTCATCTATTCACCTATTTGATTTTCTTTGCTTCTCTCTCGGTTTCTCTTAGCATTAGAATTTCTGCTACTCTAACAGAGCCTTTGACGTTTCTTGTAAGAATTCTTCCCTTATCCTTACCAGTAAGAACTTTAACTCTAACTTGAATTACTTCACCGGCAATGCCAGTTCTACCAACAATTTGAATAATTTCAGATTGAACTACTTCTTCAGCGTTTTGACTCATTCTTCGGTCTTACCGCCTTTAATTTTAGCAATGGTTGCTACAACTTGATCTACAATATGTTGTGCATCACCAGCATCCAAAATTGCCGCAGCAGCTGAAGTAATGTCAATACCTAATGACTGACCTAATTCTTGTTTGCTTGGTACAAATGCATATGCTGCACCTTGTTCCTCACATAGAATTGGAAGATGGGCTACTACCTCTGGTGGTTCAACATCTTCAGCAATAACAATTAGTTTACTAGTACCACGTTCAATTGCCTTGGTAGCTTCGTTAGTTCCTTTTTTGACCTTACCACTGGTAGATGCTACTCTAACAGCCTCTAAAATTGGACTAACGAGATCTTCTGGTGTCTCAAATTTAACATAATATGATTTTCCCATATTTCGTCACCCTAGGGGTTCATTCTCCATTCTATCCATCGATGGTTTTGGTATTAAAAGTGTTATTGGGAAATTATAGAGTTGACTTTTGCAAGATATTTAGACATCAAAATATCTAATTTCTCACGACTTTCAGCTTCAACATAGATTCTAACAATTGGTTCTGTCCCACTAGGTCTAACCATTACCCAATTTTTTGGATCAAATGTTATCTTAATGCCATCAGTAGTATCAGAATTTGGAAATTCCTCTTTTAGAGAAGAAATTAATTTTGAGACTTTTTCATGAGAGCATACAACTTTGTCTTTAGTAGTAAAGGATGGTAGTAAATTAGCAATCTCTTCAGTTAGAGATTTTTCAGAAGTTGCCAAAAGGTCAAGCATCAATGCCAAGGTCATACAGCCATCTCTAACTTGATTATGTTTTCCATACATGAATCCACCATTTTCCTCATAACCAATTAACGCATCAGTAGGAACCATTTTTCTTGAGACTTCAACACTTCCAACTTTAGTACGAATAACTTTTGAATCAAATTTATCAGCTAAAACTTCAATGTTAGAACCTGAATTCAAACAAGTAACAATCAATGAGTTTGGATTTTTCTTTAAGATATGTTGCACAAGTGCTAGTGCGGATGTATCCCCAGTTAAGATATCACCATTGTTATCACAGAAAATACTTCTATCTCCATCTCCATCAAATGCAATTCCAACATTTGCTTTGTTTTCTATTACAATCTTTGAAAGTTCTGAAAGATTTTGTGGAGTTGGTTCTGATCCGCGTCCCGGAAATGTACCATCAATATTTTGATTTATAAGAAATGTTTCACATTGTAATATTTTACAAAGTTTCGGTGCAGATACTGCTTGTGCACCATTACCCAAATCCAAAA
>JAOUAY010000160.1 GCA_029860565.1 Candidatus Nitrosopumilus sp. | reverse complement strand
CGAAGGTCAAAAAGGACCCGCAGCTCAAAAAGTTAAAAAATCAGCATAGGCAATAATTTTTTATTTAAGATTTCATCTTTGTTTTCTTAAACCAGTCTATCTTTTTATTATTTTTAAAATTATTTTTTATACACAAAAATTTGTGGTCCCAAGCGACGGAATTGAACCATCGACAACCCGGTTTCTGTATGCCTGATTTGCTGTTTTTTGGTCAGCCATCTAAAGCCAACAACTACAGCCGGGAGCTCTACCAGGCTGAGCTAGCTTGGGACAAAAAAAAAGAAGCTTTCTGCTATTAAAAAACTATCGTAGATGATTTGTCTATTTGCTCGTAGAACTTGCAATGGATTGTGGCCCTCTCGATTATTTAGGTGTGGGGGTTTATGGGATTGGGATTTTCATCTTTATTTTTCATTATTATGTTGAGATTAATCAGAGCAGTAAAGGTTATTTTAATTTATTCTGCTAACTATTTTTGGAGTAATTTATTCAGGAGTTTATTTTAATGAACCAATTATGCTGGTAAGTCTTTTAGATGGAAGTGGTGATGTTTGGGTTCTATGCCTTACGAACTCGATTTAATTCGGTTCTGTGATGAATATTGTAAAACAAATTATGTTTGGATGCCTTTTACCTTGATTTTCAGATGGACATAAGTTACTCTAAGACTAATTTCCAATTTTGAAACGATTACATTATAAATATTCAATTTAAAGTAAAACGTGAGTCAAAATTAATCCATGATTAAGTATTGCTTTCAAGATATTATATTAAGGGAATTAACCGATGTTGGTACTAATATAGACAAAACTATGGATGAATTGTGTCTGAACTAAAACTGTCTTATTTTGGTTATGCTTGTGCGCCCTATTTGAATACACCTGAATCCATTGAACTAAAAAAATCTTGGATTAACTCAAAAAATATTGAAAAATTATTTTTTGTTACAGGAACATTTTCTAGTGAAAGCAAATCCTATTTTTCTGATTCTACAAATCACTATCTTTTAGCTAAATTCAAAGATAATGCACAGATATCAAAAGATCTTGCTATTCACAATCAAGACAAAACATCTTTTGTGTTTAATGTCACTGATGATCTTTTTCAAAGAGAAGTTCAAGGTGAAACAAACTTTGTCTCAGTATATTATTTGGAATATGGAGATGATGGTGAAGATTTACAAGAAATTGCAAATCTTTTATTAAAAAGAGATAAAATCGAGATTGCATGGCTGGGATATATGAATACATTTTGCTTAAATCCTATAAAATTTGCATTTCCATATTCTAAAAATATAGTAATGATTGAAGTTGCAAGTCAAAAGAGTTATCAAAGTCTCAAAAAATACTGTGATCAAACAAGACGTGATGTTAGCAGAAAAGGATTGTCGTTGACTAATTTGATGAGTCTTTCAATTCTTGAACAACTAAAGTAGAATAGTTGAAGTTTCTATATGCAAGACAAGTGTGATGACATTTTTCATCATTATGTTTCAGCTTCCAATTGTGAGTGTAGTGTATCCTGAAATTATCTATTTTGAATTGTTACATACAACATGTACTTTGTTTCATTTTTTTTACTGTAGATGTCGTTTTAGATACGAGATGACTCTTAGGCCAAAAATTCACTCTAGTTCTTATGTTCTCTCTAGTGGGATTATACATGAATCCATTCTACCTAAAAAATATTAATTGCTGTTTTGATAACCCTGGATGTTGAAAGTATAGGAATATTATCTTAAAAGAAGAATACGATAAAATCCTTAATCTTGATGAATCAATAAGATTTGTTGAAAGAATAAAAAATCGTAATGTTGTGGCATTTGTTAGAAGAAAAGATTTTGAACCGCTAATAGATGAAGAAATGGGTAATTTGGCGCATTACCAGGCATCAGTTAAAGCCAACATAGAGGAAATGTTTGACAGTCAATTGGGAAAAACAAATTGGATGTTTACTTGCAAGGAACTTGTAAAAATGATAACTCTTTTTCTGGATGACGAATTATTGATTCTTTCAATAGATGGTACTGGAAATCATGATCAAGTCATTCAAAAAATCCAGAGATTAAATACAAAATTCTAGTTTTAAACGATTTCCAATCTTATCTTGATTTGATTGATATTGTTTTGTTTGGTCGTATATTTTGATTAAGCATAATTTGACTCTGCGTTATTTGATGAATGTTGTTGATCAAGATTTATTTTTTACACAGTTCGTTGCATTGCGTGGACTTTTAGTAATCGTAGAAGTAAAAAATATTATCTTATGTGTTTTATTTTTTCATAATTTCCATTAGGATTATGAAATAAGTAAAAATGTATTAGATCTTAAGACCAAAAACGTCTTGTGTTTTGGTTACAGTTCTAATGCTGTTCTTGCATATTCCAAAATGATATTTATGCAAGGCGAATGATTTGCATGAACAAATGATTAGTGTTGGTTAAATGTAAAAATTACACCCTGATATTATGCAATGGTGCATTAGTTTATCATTTACCAGACTATGAACTTCCCTAAAATCAATGGATTCATCTGTGCCATGGAGTCTTCATTAACACCATTGTTTTTCCCTCATTCTAACAATTACAAGAAAATGTTTGATCTACTTTTTGCACTAATTTCTAGTGTACTGGATCAATACATTGCGGCTGTTCTTATTTGGAAAAAAATATACTAAGATGGTACATTTTTTTCTACTCGATTCAAGTGTGTAAACGTTAAATATTCGAGCAAAAACTGTTTTTCATGAGCAAACCTTCTGATCTTGGTTCTTTGAAAATAGGATCATACATTCTATTGCCACATTCTGATCAACCAAGTGGAGAGCCATGTAGAATTGTGGAATATGATACATCAAAACCTGGTAAACACGGTGCGGCAAAAGCAAGGATTGTTGGAGAAGGGATTTTTGATGGTCAGAAAAGACCTCATGTAGGTCCAGTGAGCATGCAAATTCATATTCCAATGATCAACAAGAAAGTAGGCCAAATAATTTCAATTAATGGTGATGTCGTACAACTCATGGATTCTGAAACATTTGAAACCTTAGATGTAAGTATGATTGATGATGAAGTCAAAGGAAAATTGGAAAACGGACAAAATGTGGAGTATTGGGTTGTAATGGATAAAACTAAAATCATGCGCGTTAAGAGCTAGTGCGGGTGCTGATGATGAGCGGAAAAGCCGTCTGATTTATGATGATGATTATGAGTATTGAAGCATCTCTTTCAATTAATTTCAAAAGTTTGTTGAATTAAACATTTTTTGGATTATGAAGTTAGCT
>JAOUAY010000159.1 GCA_029860565.1 Candidatus Nitrosopumilus sp. | reverse complement strand
TCTTCAGGATTATTGCTTCATGAAATCATTGATGTGTTAGTGGATGATCTTTTACATACATCAAGAAAGATTATCGCAAATCTAGATGAAATAGAAGACAGAGTATTTGATGAAGTAAAACCAGTAGCAAGAAGTATTGCCTTACTTAGAAGGGAAATCAACAGATTAAGAAGAATAGCAAATCCATTAAAGAAATTTGTATTAGAGATTGCAAAAAATGTAAAAAGATTTTCTGAGAGAGAAGAAGATGAACTGACATTGTACTATGATGACGTAATTGACCATATTGACAAAGTAATTGAAACCTTAGAAGAATCACGAGAAACTATGGAAATTTACAAAGACACAGACTTTGTATTGAGTACTGAGAAAACAAACAAAGTGCTTGGAATGTTAACTATCATCTTCACATTGGCAATTCCATCCACAGTGATCGGGACATTTTATGGAATGAATATTAATTTACCAGGTGGAATTGAAAATAGTTTGATGGTTTTAGGACCATTTACAACTTTCATATTTATCATTATTGCATCTATAATACCTGCAATTATGATGTTTACATATTTCAAGAAACTAGGCTGGATTAGTAGTTAAAATGAAAATTTCTAGATTTTTGACATAAGATCTATCTTTAATGAAAATAATGAGATTAAATAAATACAAGATGTTTTTATTTAATTCATGGGAAAAATCAGAATTCGAACTGGAAGAGGTACAGGAACTATCGAAGTTGACGATGAACCTAAAAAATGGTCTGGGGACGCTTTTAAAAAAATTCAAGAAACAAGGAAAAAAGCAGCAGCAAATAAAATGGTTCATACAGGTCGAGGAACTGGTTCAAGACGACTAGGAGATATGCCTGATCCAAAAGCAAGACCTTCAACAGAAGGAAAGACCAGAATTACAGGTAGAGGGACAGGTACAAGAAAGAGTAAAAATAAAGGTACACAATAGTAAAGCCTCAATTTTAAATTTTCATAATTTTACCTTTAAATAATATTTTCTAAATTTGGATATCAGGATTTTTATCTTTAA
Source organism: Candidatus Nitrosopumilus sp. (assembly GCA_029860565.1). GTDB lineage: Archaea > Thermoproteota > Nitrososphaeria > Nitrososphaerales > Nitrosopumilaceae > Nitrosopumilus. Next base: position 2,269 of record JAOUAY010000159.1, on the reverse strand, counting down.
GTTTTTCCCAATCTATAAGAAAATTTTCCAATCCTATTTTTGTCAATGGGTGTTGCATCATCTTATCTAATACTACAGGAGGCAAGGTTACAACATCAGCTCCAATTTTTGCAGCATCAATCACATGTAATGGATGTCGAATACTTGCAACAAGTATCTGAGTTTTAAAATCAGGGTAATTCTTAAAAATTTCTTTAATGTCTTTAATTAGATTCATTCCATCTTGTCCAATATCATCCAGTCTTCCAATAAATGGACTAACATATTTTGCACCAGATTTTGCCGCAAGCAAAGCCTGATTTGCAGAAAAGATCAAAGTAACATTAACAGGTATTCCTTCTGATGAAAGGGATTTACAAGCTTTCAGGCCATCAGGAGTCATAGGAACTTTAACTACAACATTATCCCCATATTCACGAAGACGTTTACCTTCTTCCATCATTCCAGAATATTCAGTGCTAACAACTTCTAAACTTACATCACCCTTGATAATTTTTGTAATCTCCTCCATTGCATTTTTTGGATTACCTCCTTCTTTTGACATAAGTGAAGGATTAGTTGTAATTCCATCCAACAATCCCATGTCATTAAATTTTTTGATAGATTCAAGATTAGCTGTATCAAGAAAAATTTTCATAATTTTTTACTCCTAATTTCTTTGACTTGTTTTACCATATTAAAAGATGTAATTCCATGTTTTTCAAAGAGTAAAGGAACTTCATTGTCTCTGGCCGATTCTCCAAACATATCTTGAGCCCCAATTCTCTTTATTGGTACAGGATATGATTCTGAAACAGATTCTGCAACAGCTGAACCCATTCCACCAAAGATATTATGTTCTTCAGTTGTGACAATGCAACCAGTCTCTCTAGCTGCTTTTTCTAATATTTCATTGTCAATAGGTTTTATTGAAAACATGTCTAAAACTCTACAAGAGATACCTTCTTGTTGTAACAATTCAGCGGCTTCTAAAGCCATTCTAACAGTAATACCACATGCAGCAATAGTACAATCAGACCCATCCCTTAGAGTAATACCTTTTCCAATTTGAAAGTCCTGAGAATCAGAATGAATTAGAGGAGTTTTTGATCTCGCCATTCTCATATAAAATGGACCATATTCTTTTGCCATCAACTGAGTTAATTTAGAAACGGCAACCGTATCAGCAGGAATAAAAACTCTAAAATTTGGAATTGCTCGCATTATTGCAATATCCTCTATGGTTTGATGGGAACCCCCATCAGGTCCAACAGACAAACCACCATGAGATGTAACTAATTTTACATCAAGTCCATTTTTTCCCGGTGGTGAAGGATAAGCAATATTATTACGAATTTGATCAACTGCTCGTCCCGGCAAAAATATTGCATAAGTACTAGCAAAGGGAATCTTTCCAGAAAATGCCAATCCAGCTGAGATGGTCACAAGATTTGCCTCTGCTATACCCACATTGAAAAACCTATCAGGAAATTCTTTTCCAAATGCAGAAGTTTTTAATGAATCAGTTGTATCTGCACCTAACACAACCACATTCAAATTTTCTTTTCCTAGTTGAATCAAGGATTTTGAATATTCTGAACGCATGTCAGTCATTATTGGTTCATTCAAAGATATCCTATCTCCTTTGCAATTTTTTTAAGTTGTTCTTGTTTTTGACCTATCACATGCAAACCAACCCATTTGTTAACTAAATCAACTCCACCTAACTCGTTAGCTTTTTCAAGCAAACTTTGTCTTCTTGATTTTAAAACTGCATCTCTGAAATCCCTAATCGCCATTCGAACATCTTGTTGTCCAACTATTGCACCACCTCCAACAAAGACTCTAGCACCATCTGCAAATACAGAACCAATATTTTCAAGGTTTATTCCACCATCAGCCTCAATATAACCTGAAAAATTATGTTTTTTTAGGATAGAATTAAGTCTGGCCATTTTTGCGTGGGTTTCTTCAATGTATTTTTGACCAGATTTTCCAGGCACTACAGACATTACAATAAGTTGATCAAGAGAAGGCAAGAATTTGTAAGACCATTCTGGCAATTCAGTATCAGGATTTATTGCAAAACCAACACTGACTTGATTTTGTTTTAATAAATCATGAATTTCCCCAAAACTAGATTCATCCGTCACTTCAGCATGAACTGTAATAATGTCACTCCCTGCATCAATGTAATCTCTAACATGTTTTACAGGTTCATTTATCATCAAATGTGAATCAAATGGAATATTGGTTAGAGGTCTCAGTTCTTTGATTTTGATATGATCAA
>JAOUAY010000034.1 GCA_029860565.1 Candidatus Nitrosopumilus sp. | reverse complement strand
TCTGGGGATTGTAAGGGTAAGTGAACCATCACTTGTTGCATCAATAGATACGATCAGTGAATTTGCATCCACATCAGGAATGATATTTAGTAGTTTTCCACCTGAAATCTCATATCCTATTAAATCATTAGAACCCTCCATTGAAACTGTTGTGTCAGTTACTCTGGATGTATCTACAGGTGTTGATATTGTAGATCCACTGAATTCAAATGATGTTGTTGCTATGCGATTTTTGGTTCCATGTGTTACTTCAACTGTATAAGTTCCAGATGTTTTCATAGTTCCACCAGCAGTAATTTCTACACTGAATTTTTTATCAGCACCTACTGTTAATTGAGCAAGAGCAACAACCGCATTGTCATTCTTAACCATCAAACTTACTGGGGTTCCAGAAAACAGATCTCTTACTTCTCCTGTTATTAGAATTACTTCACCTTCTGAATAGGAAGATTTGTCTGTACTAACAACAATCGAACTTTGTATTTGTCCAAATGCTGGTGCTATACCAATACTTACAACCAAAATTGCAGTTAAGGCAAACACCGATAGATGAGCTTTCATCATTTTTACGCCCAAATTTGGACTATTTAAGGTTGTGAAAAAATTTGTTGACAAAATAGAAAAAAGACTGAATTTTAACCCATTTCAGATTAGATATATATTAACCAGAGCGTGAATTTTTGACAGTTTGTGTATATTATTTTCTCTACATTTAATGTTGAACATGGAGGAACCGTAAATGGCAACTAAGAAAAATCAAGTTCTGGTCCCTGATCACATCTATGTTCCAAAACATGAGATTATCCCTAAACAGGAAGCTGAAGATATTTTAAAAAAATATAATTGTAAACCAACTGAATTACCATTAATCTTTGTTAATGATCCTGCAATTTTGGGACTTGGTGTAAAACCTGGAGATATGATTAAGATCACCAGAAAAAGCCCAACTGCCGGGGAAAGTCTCTATTATAGATATGTGGTGGAAATCTAAATGGTGGATCCTTCAACCAAGCGTTGGCCAGTAATTCAAGATATTCTAAAACGAGAAGGTATTGCACGTCAGCATCTTAACTCTTTTGATGAATTTTTAGAAAGAGGACTTCAAAGTATCATTAATGAAGTTGACCAAATTGATATTGAAAATGCCGAATATCCTTACAAAATTCAATTAGGTAAAGTCAAACTTCAACAACCAAGAATGATGGAGCTAGATGGCTCTATTACTCATATAACTCCAGCTGAAGCAAGATTGAGAAATGTTTCTTATTCCGCACCTGTTATGATGGAGGCCAGTGTTATAGAAGATGGGAAAATTTTAGAATCGAGATTTGTACATATTGGAGATGTTCCGGTTATGGCAAAATCTAATGCGTGTATATTACATAATTTCTCTACTCAAAAATTAATTGAACATGGAGAAGATCCAAGTGATCCTGGTGGTTATTTTATCATCAATGGTTCAGAACGAGTAATTGTAGGATTAGAAGATCTTTCTTACAATAAAATAATTGTTGATAGAGAAACTGTAGGTGGAAATATTGTTTTCAAAGCCAAAGTATATTCTTCAATTGTTGGTTATCGTGCAAAATTAGAACTTGTCATGAAGAATGATGGGTTAATTGTCGCTAGAATTCCGGGTTCTCCTGTAGACATTCCTGCTGTCACATTAATGAGAGCACTTGGATTAGAATCTGATAGAGAGATTGCTTCTGTAGTTTCATTAGTTGATGATATTCAAGATGAATTAGAAGGTTCATTTGAAAAAGCAGGTGATGTACCAACATCAAAAGATGCTATTGTCTATATCAGTAAAAGAATTGCACCTGGAATGTTAGAGGAGTTTCAGATTAAACGTGCTGAAACTTTACTTGATTGGGGGTTATTACCTCATTTAGGTAAACACCCTGAAAATAGAAAAGAAAAAGCACAATTCTTAGGTGAAGCAGCTTGTAAATTATTGGAATTAAAACTTGCTTGGATTACTCCTGACGATAAAGATCATTATGGAAATAAAGTAATCAAATTTGCAGGACAAATGTTAGCAGATCTATTTAGAACTGCATTTAGAAATTTGGTTAGAGATATGAAATACCAGTTAGAAAGATCAGGCCAAAAACGTGGAATCAATGCAGTTGCTGCAGCAATTCGCCCTGGAATCATCACTGACAAACTAAATAATGCTATTGCCACTGGAAATTGGGGGAGAGGACGTGTAGGTGTCACTCAATTACTTGATAGGACTAATTATCTTTCAACAATAAGCCATCTTAGAAGAATTCAATCACCTCTTAGTAGAACCCAACCAAACTTTGAGGCAAGAGATTTACATGCAACTCACTTTGGAAGAATTTGTCCAAGTGAAACTCCAGAGGGCTCAAATTGTGGTTTAGTAAAAAATTTGGCACTATCTGGAATTATTTCAGTAAATGTAGCATCTGAAGAAATTATAGAAAAACTCTATGATCTTGGAACCGTTCATTTCTTTGATGCAAAAGAAGATTTGAAAAAAGATGGAACCAGAATATTTGTAGACGGTCGTCTTATTGGTTATTACAAGGATGGTGCAGAATTAGCTGAATCTATTAGAGAACTCAGAAGAAACTCAAAAATTCATCCTCACGTTGGAGTTTCATTTCATAAATCTGATATTGAAGGTTCAACAAGAAGATTATATGTAAATTGTAATGCTGGTAGAGTCTTACGTCCATTAATTATAATCAAAGATAACAAATCATTACTAACTTCAGAATTGTTAGATAAAATTTCCAAGAAATTACTTTCTTGGACTGATCTTTTGAGGATGGGTATCTTGGAAGTGATTGATGCAAATGAAGAAGAAAATTGTTATGTTACTTTAGATGAAAAAGATACCAAGAAACACACTCACTTGGAAGTATTTCCACCCGCAATTTTAGGTGCAGGAGCTTCTATTATTCCATATCCTGAACATAATCAATCTCCAAGAAATACATACGAGTCTGCAATGGCAAAACAAAGTTTAGGATTTTCAACACCAATGATGAATACTAGTACCTATGTTAGACAACATCTTATGCTATATCCTCAAGTTCCAATCGTTAATACAAAAGCAATGAATCTTTTGGGATTAGAAGATAGACCTGCGGGTCAGAACTGTGTTGTTGCAGTATTGCCATTTGATGGTTATAATATTGAAGATGCCATTGTACTTAGCCAGTCGTCTGTTGACAGGGGATTGGGTAGAACTTTCTTCTTTAGGATTTATGATGCTGAAGCAAAACAATATCCAGGTGGAATGCGTGATAGTTTTGAAATTCCTAACGCTGAAGATAACATAAGAGGTTACAAGGGAGAACGTGCATATAGATTACTTGAAGATGACGGAGTTGTTGCATCTGAATCCCCAGTTAAAGGTGGTGATATTTTAATTGGAAAAACTAGTCCGCCACGATTTATGGAAGAATATAGAGAATTTGAATCATCTGGCCCTTATAGAAGAGATACTTCTATTGGTGTAAGGCCCTCTGAAGCTGGAGTTATTGATACTATAGTGATGACTCAATCAAATGAAGGTGGAAAAATGTATAAAATTAGAGCAAGAGATATGAGAGTCCCTGAAATTGGTGATAAATTTGCCTCAAGGCATGGACAAAAAGGTGTACTCGGAATGTTAGCTAAAGCAGAAGATCTTCCTTACACTGCAGAAGGAATGTCTCCTGATGTTTTGATTAATCCTCATGCATTCCCTTCAAGAATGACGGTTGGAATGATGATGGAATCCATCTGTGGTAAAGCTGCGGCTTTTCGTGGAAAACGATTTGATGGTTCTGCATTTGTTGGAGAAAAAATGGATGAAGTTAAAGAAGTAATGGATGCATATAATTTCAAATATTCTGGTAAAGAAATAATGTATGACGGAAGAACTGGAAAACCATTTCCAGTTGAAGTTTTCATTGGAGTTGTATATTACCAAAAACTTCATCACATGGTTGCAGATAAGATTCACGCAAGAGCACGTGGACAAGTTCAGATGTTAACCAAGCAACCAACTGAAGGAAGAGCTAGAGGTGGTGGATTAAGATTTGGTGAAATGGAAAGAGATTGTTTAATCGCTTATGGTGCTTCAATGATATTGAAAGACAGGTTGTTAGACGAATCTGACAAGTCTGACATCTTTGTATGTGAAAGATGCGGATTAGTAGCATATCATGATGTTAAACAAAGAAAATATGTCTGTAGAGTTTGTGGTGATAAAGCCAAAGTATCATCTGTGTCAGTAGCATATGCATTCAAATTACTCTTGCAAGAAATGCAGAGTCTTAATGTTGCACCCCGTTTATTGATCAAGGAGAAAATCTGATGTCTATTCAAGCAATTAAAGCAATTGATGGAATTCAATTTTCTATATGGTCTCCAACTGAAATTAGGAAATATTCTGTAGCTGAAATTACTGCCCCTGAAACATATGATGAAGATGGAATGCCAGTTCAAGGAGGTCTTATGGATGGTAGATTGGGTACACTTGAGCCTGGACAAAAATGTCTAACTTGTGGAAATACTGCAGCAAGATGTCCTGGACACTTTGGACACATTGAACTTGCTGAACCAATACTGCACATTGCATTTATTGATAATATCTACAAATTATTACAATCAACATGTCGTTCTTGTGCAAGACTCAAAGTTCCTCAAGATGATCTAAATGCATTTCAAAAAATTAAAGATAAACATGCTGCTTATACTGTAATTTCACAAAAACGTATTCCAGAACAAATCATAGAGAAAGCCAAAAAGGCAAAAGAATGTCCTCATTGTGGAAAAACACAATATGAGTTAGTTTTTACAAAACCTACTATCTTTGTAGAAAAAACTGAAATTGGTGAACACCGGTTATTGCCAATCACAATAAGAGAACGATTTTCACAAATTCTTGATGAAGATTTAAAATTACTATCATATGATCCTGCTACTGCTAGACCTGAATGGTTCATTCTCCAAGCATTACCTGTTCCGCCTGTTACTGTAAGACCTTCAATTATTCTTGAAACTGGAATAAGATCTGAAGATGATTTAACCCACAAAATGGTTGATATCATTAGAGTAAATCAAAGACTAAAAGAAAGTAAGGAAGCAGGAACTCCACCATTAATTGTTCAAGATTTAGTTGACCTGCTACAGTATCACTCTACAACATATTTTGATAACGAAGTTTCTGGAATTCCACAAGCACATCATCGTTCTGGACGTCCTCTCAAAACATTAACTCAAAGACTCAAAGGAAAGGAAGGTAGATTCAGAGGTTCATTATCTGGAAAAAGAGTTGACTTTTCAAGTAGAACTGTTATCTCTCCAGATCCTAACTTGGATTTGTCTGAAGTGGGAGTTCCTGAACAAATTGCTATGAAACTAACTATTCCTGAAATTGTTACTGAATGGAATATTGAAAGAATGAGAAAACTTGTAATTAATGGACCTGAAAAATTCCCAGGTGTAAACTATATTGTTAGACCTGATGGTGTAAAGATCAGATTAGATTTTGTAGAAGATCGTTCTATAATTGCCGAATCTCTTGAGATTGGGTATCTAATTGAAAGACATCTTTCAAATGGTGACATCGTGATGTTTAACAGACAACCATCACTTCACCAAATGTCCATTATGGCTCATTATGTAAGAGTACTTCCAGGTAAAACTTTCAGATTACATCCTTCTGTATGTCCACCCTACAACGCAGACTTTGATGGTGATGAGATGAATCTTCATGTTCCTCAAAGTGAAGAAGCAAGGGCAGAAGCAATTCTTTTGATGAGAGTTCAAGATCAATTAATCTCTCCAAGATATGGAGGTCCCATAATTGGAGCACTAAGAGACTTTGTAACTGGTGCATATCTTTTAACTAAAGATGATACTGTTTTGTCTGTTCAAGAATTTTCAAATTATGCAATGCTTGGTGGTTATTCAGAGGATCTTCCAAAACCTGGTACTAAAACAAAGGATGGTCCTGCATATACTGGAAAACAATTATTCTCATTATTCCTTCCAAAAGATTTCAATTATGTACTTACATCAAAATGGTCTAAGGGAACAAACGGTCCACAAAAAGATGTTGTAATTAAAAATGGTGAACTAATTAGTGGTGTAATTGATAAAACATCTATTGGTGCAGAAGAACCAGAAAGTGTTTTACATCGAATCACAAAAGATTATGGGAATGCTGTTGGCAAGAATTTCTTAAATTCTATTCTAATTATGGTGAAACAATTCATTACACACTATGGTTTCAGTTATGGCTATGGTGATCTTGAAGTACCTGAAAAAAGTGTACAACAGATTTTAGATGACATTCAAGAAACTTATGATATTGTATCTGATTTGACTGATCAATATGAAAAGGGAACTCTCAAACTTACAAGAGGCATGAAGGCTGAAGAAGCTTTAGAAGCTTACATCGTTAATGAATTGGGTAAAGCAAGAGAAAAGGCAGGAGCTACTGCAAATGAATCTCTTGATGATAGTAATGCTGGAAAAATCATGGCTACTACTGGTGCCAGAGGTTCAGCACTTAACGTAGGACAAATGGCTGGCGCATTAGGTCAGCAGTCAAGAAGAGGAAATAGGATGAATGACGGTTACAGTAATCGTGCATTAACACATTATAAAGAAAATGATAGTAATCCTGACGCACATGGATTTGTAAAATCTAACTATAGAACAGGTCTTACTACACTAGAATTTTTCTTCCATGCAATGGGAGGTCGTGAAGGACTTGTAGATACTGCAGTTAGAACACAACAAAGCGGTTACATGCAACGTAGATTGATTAATGCGTTAGAACACATTAGATTAGAATATGATGGAACAGTAAGAGATCCACACGGTCACATTGTCCAATTTCTTTACGGTGAAGATGGAATAGATGTGCAAAAAAGTGATCATGGTGAGGCATTTAATCCAAGTAGACTATCTGAATCTCAAACTATTATTGACTCTGGCAAGAAGGCAACAAAAGATGAGATTGACACTCTTACCAAAAAATATACTAAGACATTTAATCCACGACTAACGTCACTTGTATCTGAAGCTTTACAGAAATCTAATCTTAGTAAAGATGGTGTGGAATCTGTATGTAAGAAAGGACTTTCACTTTACAATAAAGCCAAAGTAGAACCTGGACAAGCAGTTGGAATCATTACTGCTCAATCAATTGGAGAACCTGGAACTCAGATGACTTTGAGAACATTCCATTTTGCAGGCATTAAAGAAAGAAACGTCACGTTAGGTCTTCCAAGATTGATTGAATTAGTTGATGCAAGAAAGAAACCTGTAACTCCAACTATGGATATTTACCTTGATGAGGAATCAAAAAAATCAAGAGAAAAAGCAATTGAAGTTGCAAGAAATGTGTTGCAAACTAAAGTGAGTGCATTAGTTTCTGATACTGAAACAGACTATTCTACAAATATTAAATTAATTTTGAGTCCAAATAGACTCAAAGAAAGAGGTTGTTCTATCTCAGAAGTAGAGACAGCACTTTCATCGAATAAAAAATTCAAAATGGAAGTAACTGGTGAATTAATTACTCTAAATTTGGTTGAAGAATGTGATACTGCTACTGCAATTGCAATTCGAAATAAAGTTCTCAATACTACGGTTAAAGGAGTTCCAGATATTGAACGTGTTACATTAGTTCAGAAAGATGATGAATGGGTTATCCAGACAACTGGTTCTAATATTGCTAAATTACTTGAAGTAAAAGGTATTGACAAAAGAAATGTCCGAACAAATAATGTCTTTGAAATTGCAGGAACTTTGGGTATAGAGGCTGCAAGAAATTCATTAATCAATGAACTTAATCACACTTTGGGAGATCAAGGATTAGAAGTTGATAATAGATACATTATGTTAGTATCTGATTTAATGTGTTCTAGAGGTTACATGCAACAAATTGGCCGACATGGAATTGCTGGTACTAAAGATAGCGTTCTTGCAAGAGCTGCATTTGAAATTACAGTACCTACAATTGCACATGCTGCACTTGCTGGAGATATTGAACAACTCAAAGGTATTACTGAAAATGTAATTGTTGGAAGCAACATTCCAATTGGAAGTGGCACTGTTGACTTATACATGCAAGTAAGCAAGAAGAAAAAGGAGTAAATTAGGATTAGGTGATTATTATGGCAGATGAAATTTCTACATTGATGAATAATAGTAAAGATAAGGTTGTTTTACTTAGATTAAGAAATACTAAAACTATTCAAGGCACACTTAAAGATTTTGACATTCATATGAATTTGACATTGGAGAATGCAGAAGATATTTCTGATGAAAAACATGAGAAACTTGGAAAAATTTTACTACGTGGAGATAATATTTTAGCAGTTTCTTTACCTGAAGAAGAATCTTAGAACTCTATTTGTCAAACATTAAATCCAATGAATCTTAATTTTTAACATGCTCCAGTTTTTACTACTTTCTTTATTACTACTTCCAGCATTTGGACAAACTCCACCTGACTACAATGATCCATATTCTCCAATTTTTACAGATAAGCCAGTTTATTCTTGGACGGATAAAATGAAAATAACTATCATATCGCCTAGCTGGAATTCCGATAAACATCTAATTAATTCAATTGGAGAAACTAACGAACATCCAATCAAAATTGCCACATCCGAGAATTCTCTAGAACCATATCGATTTACCGAAACTGATGTAAATTCTGGGATTTTTTCCGCCGAGGTGATTCTTACAGGTTTTACTCATGATGCTGATGGTGATGGAGATTCCGATACTACTCCTAGAACTAGTGGAAATGGTCCCACAAGTGGATTTTTAGAAGTTGATAGAGATTCTGCAATAACTATTTCATTTGAATTTGCAGATGGGGTTGTATTAGTTGAATCTGTTCCAGTTAGTTGGAATGTTGGCACCATTAATTTTATTGAAGATCTTTTCTACTTGGAAAATTCTGCAGTAGTTCGTGTAGTTGATGTTGATATGAATTTGAACCCTGAAGCACTAGATAATCTACCAATACAAATTTTTTCTGATTCTGATATTGCAGGAATTGAAGTAAATGCTATAGAAACATCTGAAAGTTCAGGATCTTTTATTGCAACCATTTCATTATCTCAGAATTCACCTTCTAGTGGAAATAGACTCTATTCTCTTCCTGGAGATGAAATATTTGCCAAATATGATGACCACACTATTCCAAAACCTTACTCCAAATCTGATAATTTAGTAATTGAAACTATTGCAAGAGTTGATTCATCTATATCTCCAATTGAACGAATTAAAAATTCACCAATTACTTTCTCTGATGGACTTGGAAATACTTTACAATCATTTTCACCAAATTTACAAATACAAATAGTTGGAACTATCTTAAATGAGCATGATTTTAAACAAAAATTTGTTTACATGTTCCAAGTAAAAAATGGTGAAAATATTATTGAATCTCTATCTTGGATTCAGGGAGAAATTTCTTCTCAGCAAAGCCTAGATGTTTCTCAATCATGGATTCCTAAAAAATCTGGAGTGTATAAAATTGAAACATTTGTTTGGAATTCAATTAATGATCCTACCGCACTGTCCCCTTCAATATCCACTTTGATCAATGTTGAATGAAAAGTATAATTTCTACGTGATTATTAAATAGAAAATTAGGTTTTTCTTTGTGTGTTAGGATATGTTTTAGGGATTACCTTAGTGTTAACTGCACTGTCCCCTTTGGTTTTCACAGATGCTTTTGCAGATTCATTTGTTGTAAACTTTGATAAGCAATTTTATGATGTTGATGACTCTCTTACTATTTCAGGAGAAGTTACAGAAATTGGAATGCCTATAATTGCAATGAGTATCTATGATCCAGATGGAAAAATCTTATCTGCAAATAATTTAGAAATTTCATCTGAAAAAACATTTACTAAAACTATTCTTCTCAATCCTTCATTTTATGAAAAAATTGGAGAATATCTCATTAAATTAGACTATGGCAAAGTTTCTGAAAAACATTATTTTGTTATTGAGGGTGAATCTTCTGACTCTGAAATTTTAATTGAATCTTCTGACGATCCTGAAATAATTTTACTTTATACTGAACAAAAACAATACACTGACAAAGATGTAATCAAGATCACTGGTCTAGTTTCAGTATTGGATTCACCATCGGTGTTAATAGGAATTTATGATCCCTTTGGAATGCCTGCTGGATTTTATTTTGGCACTATTGATTCTAATTTAGAATTCACTACAAGCTTCCTCGCAAAAGATGGAGTAAATTTTAGAGTTGATGGAATATATTCAATAAAAGCTCATTATGCCGAAACTGAAACAATTTCTTTCTTTGAATATTCTAAAGATTCACAAATCACAATTGAAGAACCTGTTGTAAAAGAACCTGTTGTAAAAGAACCTGTTGTAAAAGAACCTGTTGTAAAAGAACCTGTTGTAAAAGAACCTGTTGTAAAAGAACCTGTTGTATAA
>JAOUAY010000158.1 GCA_029860565.1 Candidatus Nitrosopumilus sp. | reverse complement strand
CTTCCTCTTTTATCAGAGGCTCCAATCACCGCAATTGATTTTGGTGATAAAATAGGAGACTCTGCCATGTTAAATTACATCTGGGATTTTGTATAATAAAGTTATTCTTGGAAATTTCTGATCCATTATTTTTAGCTTCCAAGCATTTTTCCTGCTAAATTCTCTTTTCTAGGAACCCAAACTATTGAAAGATTTGAAAATTTTGCAATAATGCCCCATGCTTCTCGTGCTAGGTTCCTAAGTTGCTCATTATTTATTGCAAATTCATGATTTAATTGATTCACGGTATTTTTAGAATCACTGTAAATTGTGATTTCTTCATTTGAATTAACATACTTGTTTAATGCGGAAATTATTGCCATATATTCAGCCTGATTATTGGTGATTTCAGGTTTTTTTTCGTAAAATGATTCTCCTGTTTCTTTAACAAAGTAACCATACCCACTACTAGAACCTCCAGAGCCATCAACATAAACACTAATTCCCATCTTTATACAACCTTGTTATCTTTACAATAAGATTTAGCACTATCATGTAAATAATTGTAGACATTCCCTGTGATGCAATTGATGCTAAATAGGGATCATAGTTTAAGGTTAGAAAATAATATTGTAAAGCCCATCTGACAACAGTGTAGATAACTTCAGCAATCCCTAATGATGTGATTAATTTTTTTAGATCATGCTTTAGTTTTGCAGTATCCGTTCCGCCAGATTCTAAGCGATATTTTTTTCTATTACCTAAATAGAATAATCCGCTAAAAACTGAAAAATAAATTACATAATCCACAATTGTTGTATATGTTGTGTTAAGATAGTCATCTTGATCAGATAAAAATTGAGCAATTATTGCAGAAAAAATTATCGATGCTGCAAATGCTACTAGAATATTTTTGTTAAGCTTTAGATATTCTTGTAACATGTTTTTATTATTTATTGTTACAAATAAACTAAGATTAATCCAAAGTAATTTTTAGAAATATAATTAATCCTGCAAGTTCTGCAATACCTACTCCAAGCATATATGGGAATATCTCATGAGAGAAAATTTCCTCCATGGAAAAATAAGCTAGTGCACCAATGACATTATGTAAGAATAGCATTCCTGCAACAACGATCATACCTAATGGAAGCTGTGCTCGAGTTTTACCATACATCTTTCCAAATATTACAATAAGAATTCCAAGAATACCCATATTTGCAATTGAAACAATTGACAACATCAAAGAGGTTGATTCCATTTAGTGTAAAACACCTCTTGATCTTTTATTTACTTTTATCCAATTTTTCTTCAATTTCTTCAAATGTTTCCATATTAACTTCAAGGAAGGTAGAGATAAGATAGATCATGTCGTATTTTTCTCCAACCTTGCTAATCAGGTTATTTTTTTCAAGTACTCTAATGTGATGCTGAATAGCCTTATAATCAAGACTCAATTCTTTTGCAAGTTGATTGATGTTTAACTGGGTTTTTTTTAATTTAGAAATAATTTTTAATCGGTTTAATCCTCCACGTGAACCTGCAAAAACAAACCAAAGTAGTCTTTTTGCATCAGGATCATTAGCCATAAATTATGAAATTTCTTCTAATTTACCACTAAAAGGTATTTTGTGATAGAATCAAAATAGAAAGTATAAAAAACACAATCAGATAAATTTGAATGGATTAAAAAATGATGTTAAATTATGATGCACCATTATATAGACCACCATCAGAAGCTAGATCATTAATTTTCCAAGTAACATTAGGTTGTTCATTTAACGAATGTTCTTTTTGTGATATGTACAGAGCAAAAGAATATTCAGAAAGATCGTGGGATGACATAAAAGCAGAGATAGATATGATGGCAGGTTATTTACCCAATACTACAAGAGTATTTCTTGCAGATGGTGATGCATTAAATCTTGATTCAGAGTACATGATAAAGATTGTAAAATACATTAGAGAAAAATTTGCAAGTATTGAAAGAATTTCCTGTTATGCAATGCCTATGAATATTCTAAAGAAAACATCTGAAGAATTAAAGAAAATGAATGAGGCCGGATTAGATATGTTCTATTTGGGAATTGAAAGTGGATCAGATATAGTTCTAAAAAAGGTAACAAAGGGAGCTATTGCAAAAACAATAATCAAATCAGTTAACAAAGCAAAAGAAGCTGGATATGTAATGTCATGTATGGTAATTTTAGGATTAGGTGGAAGAACATACTCCAAAGAACACATCAAAGGAACTGCTGAAGTGATTAGTGCATGTTCGCCAAATTATGTTGGTGCATTAACCCTTTATCTAGAAAATGGAATTAAGCAAGAATTTCTCGACAAGTATGAAGGTGAATTTATCAGAATTAATGATGATGAATCATTAGAAGAACTTTATGATTTAATCAATCAGATTGACACCAAAGATGAGATTGTGTTTAGAGTAAATCATGGTTCAAATGCATATACAGTCAAAGGTACTTTCCCTCAAGACAAGCAAGAGATGTTAGATAAAGTAGAATGGATGAAAAAGCATCCAGAAATTGTACGTCCGGAAGGATTGAGAGGGTTCTAAATTATATTTCCAGGATTCAGATATACAACTTTGAAAATTTTAACTAAATAATTACCCTCGAAAATTTTGTTAATGAGTCCATTATCAGAATTTAAAACTCTGAATTTATACTCATAACCACCATCTTGCTCTACATTTGTCTGAGCAAAATGTACTGCTCCATCATTTTTAAAAATTTGAATTATTACTGGATAACCTTCAACATGATTTGTAATATTCCCTTCAACAAATCCCCAAGGTAGAGAGTTTTTTTCAGAAATATGGAAAAATATAGTTGATTTTTCAAGTGCCATCACTCCATTTAGTGGAATTGTTTCAGTTTGTGGTTCATGGGTATGATCATCAATCATGATTTGACCAGAATGAGGATGAGCAAATGCAAAAGAGGTTGTAAATGAAAATATCATTGCAACAAAAATACCTGCAAATAAAATTACTTTAAAGTTCATGTTTTTTATTATTTAGAACTCTTTAAAAAATTTGTTAAAGTGAATCAATTACTAATTTTAGATTATCTGGTATATCTGGGAGTTCTGTATGGCTTTCATTATTTTGAATTACTTCTGGACCAATTCTTCTGACCTTTTGAGTTCCAATTAGTGTATCAATACTTCTTTGAATATCTTTTTCAGACAAAATAGATTTTAATTTTTCAACAAGCATATTTTCACTTTCATATTTTTTAATTCCATATTGAACAATAATCATTTTTTCATTTATAGAATAATCGGTCATTCAAACTTACAAATTTGTACAGAGTAAAAAACATTGCCTGCTAATTAAAAATTATTTTTTGAGTTCAT
>JAOUAY010000157.1 GCA_029860565.1 Candidatus Nitrosopumilus sp. | reverse complement strand
AAATGAGTTTGG
Source organism: Candidatus Nitrosopumilus sp. (assembly GCA_029860565.1). GTDB lineage: Archaea > Thermoproteota > Nitrososphaeria > Nitrososphaerales > Nitrosopumilaceae > Nitrosopumilus. Next base: position 3,350 of record JAOUAY010000157.1, on the reverse strand, counting down.
AACATGTTATGAGTATTCAGATGATTTACCCCCTGTAGAAATCGATTGCTCATTTAAGATATTTGATCAGACGGTTTTCTTTGGAATAGTTTTAGGATTTATTGGAGCAGGCATAATTGCCTTAATCAAAGGTGTTAAAGGAGACTGGGATAACAAGGTCAAACCTGAAGACATGGTAGGTCCAGGTGGAAAACAAAACGAAAATTCAGATGATTCAGATAAGGACTAAACAGATTTTTTAGACTTTACTTTCTCATAATCTTCGGGATTATCTTCTTCTAACCTTTGAAAATATACTATTGTGTAAAGAGTAACACAACAAAAGTTTGTAAACTTCATCACGTTATACACTGTAAAGTTAGAAGGTGGATTGTTGTTCTGGTATTATCTAGATTTAACCTACATCTAATCCACAAAAGATGCTAACATATCATTACAAATTGAATATTTAACCTTGATGAATGATTTGTATTTTTTTACGCACGGTTGCAATATTCAAAATTTTGGGATTCAGATTCAAGAATTTTTTTCATTGAATTAAACATTTCACTAATCTCAGTCACTCTTTGATCAAATTGCTCATCAGTAATCTCATCAGGTTTGTTTAAAGTAATTACAACTTCAGAAAAATCGCCATTTGACACCACCCGCATTGGAACATCCCAAGAAGAGTCCTCATCAACATATTGATGATCTAAAATTCCTTTGGATTTATCCTCGTTAAACTTGAGCTGGGATTTACCATGGGGGCCAGTAAACGACCACCAACCAGCATCATTGATTTTTGCATCAGGCATCATTTTAGGAGGTAATTGTAAAATGGCATCAAATGCATCGCCAATTTTCTTCTCCACAGTAATCGAAATGGTTCTAGATCTACTCACAATAAGAATATCAAAGAAGGATTAAAAAAGATATAGTAGAAATGATAGGAACCAATACTACTGGGACTATTTGTTAAGGAATTCCTTGATTTTCTTTAGGTTTACAACATTGGATTCATGAAACATCATCATGGATTCATATAATGAATCGGGTAAGACTGTTTTGAGATTATTCACTAGTTCGTCACCGCTGGTAATCATATTGTCAATGAGTTTATCAATTTCATTTTTCTCATCAATCATATAAATAGAATTAAAGTTAATCTTAATTAAATATTAAAAAAGAAGATTGAATTTATTACATATGCAAATTTGAAATCCAAGTATATGATCAATATAGAACATTTTATATTAACACGTATGATTCGAGAAGAGCCAAAATTCATAATGAGTGTATCTTTTGTGTAATGAGTCTGTTTTTCATCATTAATTTGATATCCGACAAACAGTATACAAGAATAATTTTTAGAAGTTCCCAAATTAAAAGAAGAAAGTATTTTATAGAAAAATCAATGATCAATGTTTTGAAAATAGACGAGAAATATTGACATATTCTTTCATTTTTAAAACGTAAAATAACACGTAGATAACTACAGGTAATTAAAATAACAAAATGAATATTTTTTCATTTAAATCATTTAAGAAAGTAAAAGAGGTCGGAATAAATGATTATGTTTTTTCTTTAATTGTGTGATCATGGAGTAATCTTGCCTCTTGCCATGAATACCACACAAAATTCCATATCAAATCATCTATATTTTGGCGTTGTTTTTCTGTGAGTTGCCTATCACGTAAATTGAAAATTACCTTACCTCGCATAGTTCCGAGTCTAACTCCCAACATAACACATTCCCGGTTATTTTTAGGCAGCGTTCTGCCTCTAAAATTATCAGGGATTGAATCAAAAATTTCAAAGTGGTCTGCATGCCACTGAAATTTGGATTTCCCGAAAACCTCAAGAACTAATGACACGGTATCGTAATCTAATTTTTTCTTATCCAATTTTTCTTTCATTAGATCTTCAGATACTTGTTTTCTTTCTCTACTGAGTTTTTTCTTCAACTCTGCATAAGACTTTGATTTAACATTATCATTCACATATTTTCTGCATGGAATTGTGAACTTAAGCGTATGGATAGAGTTTAAAATCTTAATTATCTTTTTTTATCAAAGTTGCAGTTGAACGGACATTTTTTAGTTTTTGAATATTCCAAGAAACAATTTCTCGTATCTTTTCAAAATTTTCTGCTTGTAACTTTACTAACATATCATGAGTTCCAATTGTTTCAAAAACATCTACAACCTGTTCAAGTTCCTTCAACTGCTCTATAATTGCAGTTTCAGCACCCAACTCACAATTTAACATCACATATGCATCAGTCATGAACTAAACAATAATCCCTGATTATTTAAAGATGGAGGATTCTAAGCAATCTTTACCACGCTACATGAACCAATTCTTTGAGATTTCGTCTAGGTTTAGGGAATTTGGTTTGTTCTGGGTATCCAATACATAGTACAGATGATGGGACCAGATCAGTTCCAATAATATCCATTACTTTTTGCTCATCAAACATACCTATCCAAATTGAACTTAACCCCAAGGCTTGAGCTGCAAGTTGAGAATACCCTGCAGCCAGGGTTGCATCCTGAATTGCAAATTTTTTAAGAATGTAATCTGGAAAATCAAATTTAACTCTAGAAGGGTTTTTGCAGAAAACAAATACAACAGGAGCATTAACGTAAGGTTGTTTATTACATGCTTCAACCAGTAGTTTTTTCTTCTCTATACCTTTAACATAAAATATTTCAAATCCCTGATAATTTCCAGCAGTAGGAGCAGTATCTGCTGCTGCAATAATTTTATCTATCTTTGTAGTTTCAACTGGCTTGTCTGAAAATTTTCTTGTTGAACGCCTCTTTGCCATTACAGCAAACAAGTCAGTATCTACAACTTCAGTCGGTCCAGATTTTAAGATAAGGTCGAGCAATTGATTTCGGACATCTGGATCAGGAGTTTCTGGAGTTTCCGGGGGCTCATATCCCAAAGGATAGATTTTTTCTCCCTCACTTTTGTCACTCATAATGAATTTATGGAAAATATCCTATTAAAGAATTATAAAAATTCAGATAGTATCTAAATTCATCATTCAGATTCAAAGCAATCACAACCAGAAGTACAAGGTTTATTCATCACACCATCACATGTACCCAATTCATTATGCATTATTCTATGATGCCCACATATTTTACATTTTTCTCTGAAATGAGCAATTAATTCAGCAAGTGAAATTGCAGATTCTTGAATCTTTAATTCAATCTCTTTAGTCACAATTATTTTTGTTAATCAAGTTACTTTAAACATTTTGAACTGTCAAAGTATCAAACTCCTAAAAAAATTTGAAAATATGAAGATTGTAAAATATATCAACAAAATGAGTCACAGGAAATTTTTTATCATATTTG
>JAOUAY010000033.1 GCA_029860565.1 Candidatus Nitrosopumilus sp. | reverse complement strand
ACGCAATTGCATTGGCCAATGTGAATGCAACTTCTTGTGTAGCTGTACAGCCAGCTTCTCTCATATGGTATCCGGATATTGAAACAGGGTACCATGATGGAACTTTTTCTGCACAATACTCAATCATATCACCAATTAATCGCATCGATGGCTCTGGCGGATAGATGTATGTGTTTCTTGCAATGTATTCTTTTAAAATATCATTTTGTGTGGTTCCACGAAGTTCATGACTTTTGAAACCCTGAGCCTCACCAACTGCAATGTAATATGCAAGTAATGTAGATGCAGTAGAATTAATTGTCATCGAAGAGCTTACCTTGCCTAAAGGAATGCCATCAAAGGCAATCATCATGTCTTTTATTGATGTTATAGAAACTCCAACTTTTCCCACTTCACCTTCAGCTTGTGGTGAATCAGAATCATATCCAATTTGAGTAGGCAAATCAAAGGCCATGCTAAGACCAGTCTGACCCTTTTCAAGCATGAATTTGAATCGCTCATTAGTAAGTTTGGCATCTCCAAATCCAGAATATTGCCTCATAGTCCAAAATCTCTCACGGAACATTCCAGGATGAATTCCTCGTGTAAATGGATACTTTCCTGCATCTTCAACAGGCCTCTTTTTTGAAGATTTTTGATAAATACGCTTTACTGGAAAGGTAGAATCGGTGAAAATTTTCTTTTCAGGTTCTTTTGATGTTGTTGGTTTTTTTGCAGCCATATAATCACTTTAACAAAGATTTTGTAATTTTATCCCCAGCTTCAAATGGATCTATATCTTTTGATTGCAATTTTTTAAGATATTTTGAGAAAGTTTTATCAGAGTCTAACATATCATCAATCTTTTCTTTAATGTTATTTAAAACAATATCTTTTAGCTCCACTTCAAGCCTTTCAAGAGATTTATCCTTCTGGTGTTTCTTTTTTAATACCATCATATCTTTCAAGGTTTTTGCAAAGACTGTAATTCCAGAATTCTTTTTTACAGATGTTTTTAGGATAATCGGATTTCGCTCAGAATCTCCTATAAAATCACGTACTGCGTCAAATAATTGATTTGTTCCGGCAAGATCACTTTTGTTTACAAGATAGATATCGCCAATTTCAGTTAATCCAGATTTGATTGTTTGAATACTATCACCAGTGTTTGGATTAAAAACTACAACAGTAATGTCTGCAATATTGGATATTTCTACCTCAGTTTGTCCTGCCCCAACACTTTCAATAATTATAGGGTTAAACCCGGCATATTCCAAAACACGAATACTATTTCGTAATGAACGAGACACAGCTCCTGTTGCACCCCTTGAGGCTATACTTCGAATATAAGTTCCAGAATCAGTGGATTCGCTCATTCTAACTCTATCACCTAAAATTGCGCCACCAGTAACATGACTAGTTGGATCAATTGCCAATACAGCAGGTTTGACGCCTAATTTTTTTAATGCTATTGCGGTTTTGTTAATTAGCGAGCTTTTTCCAGCACCTGCGGGTCCAGTAATTCCAATAATAGTAGAATTGCCAGAATCTTTGAAAATTTCCTTTAAAAGTTTTTTTGATTCTTTTTGATCATTTTCAACAATGCTAATCGCTTTAGCTATAACTCCACGTTTTCCTTTTTTTAGATCAACAAGCAATTCCAATATACAATAAGATTTGAAAGGTGCAATAAAATCTTGTTTGTTGATCTAAGGTCTAGCATAAATAACATTTGGAACAGGTTCATCAATTGAATGGATCTCAGTTTTTAGTTGAATATGACCAAATTCTTCATGTTCAATCTCCATCACTACTGGATGAATTGCCCAACCATATTTTGGTTCATTTAGAAAGGGTACGATTTCAATAAATTCTGAATCATAGAATGTTTTTTGAAATGAATCATCCATTCCAAGAATTTCAAGGACAACAGAATTTGTTTGGTCAGATTTGTCAAAATAAGAAATTTCAACATGACCAGAATCATAATAAATTGCCTCTAACTGAAAAGTTTGGCGAAGTATATCTTTATCATCAGTACCACCACCAGTCAAAAAGATAATTGCCAATACAGTGAATACTCCAAGGAAGATTGGAGGTCCAAGTTTTTTAGCCATCCTTGAATTCTTTTCTCATACGTCTAAGGAATTTTGAATTTATTCGTATTCGTTCCAGAGTTTGAGTTTGAGTTCTCTCAGTGCCAGGAGTTGGATTGTTTTTGAAGAATGTCTTAATCTCTTTTTCCATAGAGTCATCAGCCACAGTAGTGATACTGGCTACAATTCGATTAAAAAGAGGATTTCCATGTCCCACTTTTTTGTTTATTTTTTTCCAATTTTTCTTTAACCATGGCCACAAAACTAAATCACCGTATGGATTTCCAGCAACTTTCATAATTGGCAACTGCATATTTTGAGAACGGACTTCTGACGTTTGTGAAAAGTCAAGAGATTTAAGAAGTAATTTTTTATCTTGAAATCCACACATGGCACCCAAGAAACGAAGTTTTTCTTCCATGGTTTTGGCATTTTTGTATAACTTGGTAAGTTCAGCATGAGTTTTTGGATTTCCATTCCAAGCTGCAATGGAGCAAATTGCTTCTATCAAATCAGGAGATATTGTGTTTGGAGATTTTAGGAATTTTTTATACCTTCCAAGGGCCTCAGCAGTAACATCATCATCATCCATTTTACCCAACACAGAAATGGTAAATGTACGTAGTAATGCATCTGTATGTTTGTCTGATTTTTGTGGTTCCCATCCCAAGCGGGATAAGATTTTTCTAAAGTAGTTTAGAGCATATCCTCGAATTTCTTCAACAAAGGGTTCATCAAAAGCACGAAAATACAATGATGCTAAGTTATGTGCCACATTGACAGATGCAAGATAACTATCTTCATCAAAGTATGCATCAGAAAAATCAAGATAATTTCTTACTTGTTCATCACCAGAAACACAAAGAGAAAACAAATCGTTTTGTACTGCCCATCTGTCAATAGCAGGAATACGTTTTTCATCCACTAGCATTTTTAAATCAAGTAAGATTCCTTCATCATACTTTACACGATAGAATCCTTTTCGACCATAATTTGCAACAAAGCCTACAGTGTTTTTAGATAATTTCACAGACATTGATTTTTTAGAAAATAGTTTTGTGCTAGTTTCAGATTCCAATCCTAAAGACAAGGGGATCGACCACAGACCTTTACTAAATTTTTTTTCAGGTTCAAGCAAATATCTTTTTTGTTTAAGTTTCAAAGTATTGCCATCTTGATTAATTTCAACCAGTGGAAACCCAGGTTGTTTTAGCCATGTATTGATCATCGAGGTAACAGGCATTTTAGACGCCTTGCCAATTGCATCCCACAAATCTTGTCCTTTGGCATTTTTATATTTAAAATCAGATAGATATTTTTTTAGTCCTTTTTGAAAATTTGGTTCTCCAACATAGTGTTCAAGCATTCTCAAAATACACCCACCCTTATCATAAGAAATAGCATCAAAAATTTCTCTAATTTCAGCTGGAGAATTTACTTTAACATCTATTGGATGGGTTGTTTTTAGAGAATCAAGACCCATGGCGACGTTCATGGCGTCCTCAACAAATTGATTCCACAAATCCCATTCAGGATAGAATTTATCCACAAATTTTGTTGCCATAAAAGTTGCAAAGCTTTCATTTAGCCACAAATCATTCCACCACTTCATTGTAACTAAGTTTCCAAACCACATGTGTGCAATTTCATGAGAAATTACTTCTGCAATGAATTGTTTAGTTCTGGTGGAGGATGTTTTAGGATCATAAAGTAAAATTGTTTCTCTGAAAGTTATCGCACCCCAATTTTCCATGGCTCCAGCTGCGAAGTCAGGAACTGCAATCAAATCAAGTTTAGGTAAAGGATATTTTATTCCAAAATATTTTTCATAAGAAGTAAGGAGTTTTTTTCCCAAATCCAATGAGAATTTACCTTTTGATTTATTTCCCTTTGTAGTAATAACTCTAATCTGTGTTTTAGCAATCTTGCCTGTAAGATATTCAAATTCTCCAACTCCAAGATAAATTAAATACGTTGAAACAATTGGGGTTTTTATAAAATTGTAAATGGTTTTGCTACCAATTTTCTTCTTTAATTTTATCGGCATGTTTGAAATTGCAGTAAATTTATTGTCAGCAATAATTGAAATCTCAAAGGTTGCCTTTGCTTCAGGTTCATCCCAACAAGGAAATGCACGTCTAGCGTCTGCTGCCTCAAATTGAGTGGTAGCAAGATACTTTGTCTTACCATTTTGAATATACTGACTACGATAAAATCCAAGTAGTCTATCATTTAGAGTTCCTTGAAATTCCAAGTCAATGATTGCGTTACCTTTAATTTTTTCACTCAAAATAATTTGTAATTCTTCTTTTTTCTCCACTGTTTTTGGAATTGATTTAATGAATTTTTTATCAGATTTTACTTGGCAAGATAGGATTTTTAGTTCAGCACAATGCATTGTAATAATTTTTGTAGATTTTTTGCAATCTACAAAAATAGATCCTGTTCCATGAAATGTAAATTTTTTGAGATCGGGCTCAAAAATTAATTGATAATTAATTGGAACTACATCCACGTTTGAGATAATTTTGTTACACTTTAAGTAGATTTTCTATTATTGAGGGATTTAGATTATGTCCAAGGATCAGATTTTTCATCCCAAGCTATTGCACTGATCCCATTTTCGGTAAGTGAATCGCTGTTTTTAATTAAGACCAGCAGGCACTCATCAGAGCAATGTGTGACCTCAGAATTTTTCATGAATTTTCCACAATTTTCACAATATTGGCTCATATCTCAAATGAATTAATGCTAAACTTTGCATGTACATTCCCTCAAGACAAATAAACACAAAATTCATTTTAAAAATATTCACGATTATCATCTCTGAGAACAGATTTACAAGTAAAATCGAATCATGTTTATATCAAGTCAGATATTTAGTCATGTATTATTTGGATTCAAGTACAATAAAGCGTCAACAACATCCGCCAAAAAAAGAGAAAACTCGTAGTATTACTTACCGTCTACCTGTAAAATTGGTCGAAGAGATAGAAAATGAGGCAATGAATCACAATGTATCTCACAATGTAATGGCAAAGCAGATTTTAGAAAGATACATCAAATGGGACAGATTTGCAAGTAAAATTGGCATGATTCCAGTCCCAAAAAAAATCCTGGACACCTTAGGAATAGAAATGACTGCCGCAGAAATTAATCAGATCATCAATGTAATAAAACCAGTGATTAAAGACACAGTGTTATTCATCAAAGGCAAATATGATTTGAAAAGATGTATCGAGACATTAGAAGATTATATGCGTGCATCAGGTATGAAATCAGATCACAGAATTGAAGGTGAGATACATCATTTTATCATTCAGCATGAATTAGGAGGTAATTGGTCAATATTTACAGAACAGTTGCTACAGGAAATATTCAAAGAGTTTTTACCCGATTCAAAAATGAAGTGTCAAACAACAGAATCAACAGTTATAGCAACAATTGCATTGGGTGGAGATTTTGATGAACATAATTATTAAAAAATTAGTTTTTATTAAAAACTACATCTACATCAATTTTTCCGTCGTGAAAACTTGTATTTACTTCCCTGATTTTGCTTTTATACAAAAAGAGTCGCTTTCCCTCATCAGTGATCACACCAGATGTTCGAATCATCTTTGAATCATGTAGCAATTGAATTCTTCTATAAACAGTACTTAATGGGATAGTTTTTTCACTAGATATTTCAATTACTGATTTTGGAGTATCCATTATTGCTTCTAGAATTAACCTACAATATTTGTCAGAAAGAATTTCAAGAAAAAATTCTTTTCTTTCTGGTTCTTCTATTTTTAATTGATTTAAAACTTGCATATTATCATTTGGTGATTTTAAAATATAATCATTAAGTAGACACATGTGTGCATTGCAAGACAAAAATAAAGTTCTAAATCTTGTTTTATTGATAAAATAATTATAAATAAATTTGTAGAGACAAAAATAAAACATTTGAAATTAATTGTCTAGATTTGAAAAAGACACACTATGAATTTAAAGATTGATCTGCTTTTAATCCCTTGTAACGATTTCTGATTGTAACTTCTGTCACACCTGCAGCTTCTGCAAGGTCTCGTTGGGTGATAGATACACCATTTTTAACACATGAGAGATAAAGTGCAGTTGCTGCAAGACCCATAGGATCTTTTCCAGCTGATTCTTTACGTTCTTGTGCTTCTTTGAGTACCTTTACTGCATATCGTTTTGTTTTTTCAGATATCTCAAGTTTGCTTGAAATTCTTGCAATACATTGAATTGAATCAACTACAGGCATTTTTAATTCCAATTCATGATGTAATAATCTATAACATCTTGCAATATCTTTTCGTTTAACATTTGCAGCATCTGCAACATCTTTCAATGTCCTAGGAGTTTCAGTGTCTCTGCATGCAGCATAAAGAGAAGCTGCAATCATTGCGGAGATGGATCTTCCGCGAACAAGTTTTTTTTCTAGTGCTTTTCTGTAAATGTATGCTGCTTTTTCAAGAACGTTTGCAGGAATTGAAACTTTATCTTTTAATTTATTCAAATCACTTAATGCTTGTCTCAAATTTCGATCCACAGGTGCATGAACTTGACTTCTACTATCCCAGGTTCTTAATCTTTCAATGGTGCTTTTCATAGATGTAGAAAGAGGTTTTCCTGAAGCATCCTTGTTCAATGGATTGATTACAGTGGACAATCCCATGTCATGTATCATCAATGACGATGGAGCACCAGTTCTTGCAGGATCTGCCCCACCATCCTTTTGAAATGATCTCCATTCAGGACCAGATTCTTGAGATTTTTCAGTAATCACATAACCACATTTACCACAAAAATTCTCCCCTGTAACTTCATCAGTCAGTATGGAATTTTTTCCACAACGTGCACATGTTGGACTAGAATTTGTATTAAGATTTCCCATGTTGATTTCCTTACACTATTATCCCGTTTATTGAATTTTTTACAATAGAAACATGATTGTTTTGTTTATCTTGAGACATGATTTAGAAACATTTCTCAGGTATAAGAAGTGTGAGTATCTCAGCAAAATAGTCCTAGAATTTTTTCTGTGTATTATGTAACAACTGTAATTTCGGGGGTAGACATGCCACCATATCCAGGATCGATTGTCTGTTTAGGATTTAATGTAGTATCATGATGACATGGCTTGTTACATACAGGACAAAATTTTCTATCAAGTACAATACATTGACAAATGTGATTTTTCACATATGCTTGAGCAGCTTGATTCCACTCACCTGTCCCATTACAATATACACACACATATGAAGAAGAACTAACCCCTTTACAGAAATCACATACATCTTCAGTCATATCTTTACGACGATATTGAAGGTTTAAATCAATATATTTGAAGAGATGAGACTAAAGAAAATCAAATAAACCTTTTAAAATATCCTCAAATACAACTATATCATGAAGCAAAAGACCGCATCTCGCAGCATCAAAATTTTGGTTGCTAAACTAGGTCTAGATGGCCATGATAGAGGAGCTCTTGTACTTTGTAGAGCATTTAGAGATGCAGGGATGGAAGTAATCTATTCAGGACTTTTTGCAACTCCAGATAGAATTGCACAAATTGCAGAAGATGAAGACGTAGATGCAGTAGCAATGAGCTTACTAAACGGAGCACATGGAACACTATTTCCAAGAGTGGTCAAGACATTAAAAAAGAAAGGAATCAATGACGTGTTAATAGTAGGAGGCGGAGTAATTCCAGAAATTGATCATAAAGATTTGATGAAGTCAGGAGTAGATCATGTATTTGGTCCAGGTACACCATTACCAACAATTATTGATCATATTACAACTGGTGTTTCAAAGTTAAGAAAAATATAAAGAAAAAAACGATACGTGATTTCACAAATCAATAATCAATTAAATAATAAGAAAGTCTGATTAAGAAAATAAATTATAATTTATAGAAATTCCATCATCATATTTTTCATCATTCAAATTTTAGATAATTAATAATTTACATTGAATTAATGGGAAAAATTAGCAAGCCTCAAAAGTAGAATTCAATGATATAGATATGATACATGCATACACCATCTAAAATGAAATAAAACGTATGTTGAATAATCAAAATATAGTATTTTTTGTTTAGACATATAATTGCAATATTCAAAATATGCAACCACAGTAAAGTATATTTTTAATAAACATAAAATGTGATAGACTATTAGTAAATCTACAATTAATTCTGTAAAATATTTTTAATATTATTTTAAATAAAATTTGAACTTAGGATCAAGTTTTTTGGGTTTTTCAGGGTCTTGTACCAAAGATAATTCAGACCGTGCCATTGTAAAATATACATGCATGCAGTTTTTTTCCTTACAAGGTATAAGTTTATCACTTTAATCAACAATAAAAATTATGAAAGAACATGGTGTCGAAGTTGTACCTGAAAAACTAGGCAGTCCAATTAACTTTAAGATCATTGCAGTTATAGCTGCACTTGTACTTGGATTTCATTTTTTAGTAAACTATTCTGAAGATTCAGATTCATTAATCTATGGTTTTTCTATGATCATCCCGTTATCTGTATCTATTTTTGCATTTTTAACTTCAAGAAGATATTCTGGCACCCTAGTTTATTCAAAGGCATACATTATATTTGGAGTTGCATTTCTACTCATGTTTTTTGCAGAATTAACATATTTTGTTTATGAGCAGATTTTAGATTTAGACCCATATCCTTCTATAGCAGATGTTTTCTTCTTTGTATTTTATCCATTGATTATTACTTATTTGATTATTAATCTCAGATTCTTTGCACCTAAAATTTCGAAAAGTGGCCTTTTTTTGATTATTGTAATGCCGATAATTGTTACCCTTATCTACATTTATCTGACAATTTTGGATTTTGGAAGTTTTGATTTCTATTATGGAATTATATTCATTACAGCTGCATCTGTAACTTTAGGTCTTGCGATTCATACTGCAAAAATTTTCAAGGGCGGTCTAATTGGAACTGCTTGGCTGATTCTAGTGGTTGGAATTATCTTGAATCTTTTTGGAGATACATGGTATTATTATATTGAAGTAATAGGAGAATATTCTTTAGCAGATCCTGTGAATTTATGTTGGTATTCAGCATATCTGCTTATTCTATATGCTTTATACAAACACAAAAAAGCCTTTTAACAAGTCATTTTGGAAAAGGTAATCTAATATTATCTGATAATAATCTCACACTAAATGTTAAATCCAAAAATTGATAAACGAAATTTCTCCAAAATTAATCGTTATGGATTGTTTGCTAATGAGATGATTTTAAAAGGAGAATTGATTTGGTCTCCTGCTGAAAACTATATTAAAAAAATATCTTTGACCGAGTTTGAAAAATTATCTGCTGAAGACAAACAAATCTGGATTGATCATTGTTATCAAATTGACGATTATTTTCAAATGGATATTGATGACACAAGATTCATGAACCATAGCTGTGAGCCAAATACTATAGATTTTCCCGTTGACAATCCTACTATGATTGCTGCATTAAGAAATATTAAAAAAAACGAAGAAATTACTTGGAATTATTTACCTTTTATGAATCCGTATCAGGAATTTCCTTGTAATTGTGGAAGTGTAAATTGTGTTGGTGTTGTTAAAAAAAATTCCACCACCAAGCGGATTCATTAATTTTGCATGTTTGTATATCCCTGGATTAGAGAATATTGGAAAGGGTCTTTCAAATGGAACGAGAATATGAGTTCAAAATGATGTAAAGAAGAAAAATAGAATATCAATGTGTCAAAAAATTACAATCGTAAAAACTAAATTAAAAAATTTAATTGATGAGATATTGGAGTATATTATTCCATAAGTCAAATAACTAGTTATAATTAACATCGATATAAGCAAATTACAAAATAAGAGAAGGCTCATATTTTCCTTTCAGTTGTTGCATACGTTTGAGTCTCTTTAAGACAAAATTTGCAGTTTCTCGAACATCGATACTAGGATCACTTAAACAATTTTTTATAATATCCACAACTTCAGTAGCCCTCATGAGTCCAAGAGACTCTAATGCCTCATGTCTTGTAAGAACACTTGTATCATGTAAAGATGCATGAACCAAGTCTGGAATATTATTTCTCATGTTACGGGCAGCTATTTGATAACAAGCCTCATGTTTTACAACACCATTTTTATCATTCTTCAAAATCCACGCCATCAAATCAGACACTTTATCAAATAGATGTTTAGAATCACCCAAATCTGTAGACGTAGCAACTTCACCTGCCAACCACACTGCATCCCAGCGCATCGATTCATCTTCATCACATTTTATTATTTTCTCACATTGCATCAATCTCTCATCTTCGGGAAGTTTTCGAATACCAGTATCATCAAAAATTAGTGGATTATTCATTTCCAATAATGATAATGATGTCGTATTATTAATCAATATTGGAACAATTTTGGAAATAAT
>JAOUAY010000156.1 GCA_029860565.1 Candidatus Nitrosopumilus sp. | reverse complement strand
GCGATTTGGAAGTAAGGTTGCAGTACTTGTATCTGATCTGACTAAAGATATGTCATTGCCAAAAAAGAAAAGAGAACAAGCATATGTTAAACAACTTACAGAATCCTCATCTGATGCAAAACTCATCAAACTATGTGATATCTCTGCAAACTTGAGTGATTTGAAAAACTATGATGTATCAAAATCAAAAAAATTGCGTATAGTCAGGCAAAAGAGACGTTATCTATTTGTCATTAAAAATGATTTACTGGACAATACTGACTATCCTAAAATTCAAACTCTATTGGAAAGTACTGAACAAACTCTAAAAAAATATGGTCAAAGATCTATTAAAACCAAATCAAATCATTCATGAGATGAATGCTAATTGCTAGAATTAATTAAGTAATCTTTTCTAATAATGCTGTTTGACACGAATTGGATTGTTAGGTTGTGGTGCAATTGGTACTCAAATTGCACTTGCCATTGACTCTGGAAAAATTCCTGCAATTCTTACTCATGTGTATGATGATTCTAAAGAAGCGTCTGCAATTTTGGTAGGAAAACTAAAAAATAAACCTGAAATTGTTGAAAATCCTCACTTATTATCTTCACATCCAGTTAACATTGTAGTTGAGGCAGCTTCTCAAGATGCTGTAAGAGATGCTGGATTGAGTGTTTTACAAAATAAACGTGATCTGATGATTATGAGTGTTGGAGCTTTACTAGATGAATCAATTTATGATATCTTGTCTGATGCTTGCAAGGATTTCAAAAAAACAATCTTTCTTCCATCTGGTGCAATTGCTGGTCTGGATGGAATCAAATCAGTTAAAGATGAATTAGAATCTGTATCTATTACTACGACAAAACATCCTCGTTCCCTTAAGGGCGCAAAATTTTTTGAAAATTCCAAAATTAATTTAGATTCAATTAGTTCTTCTATGACCATTTTTGAAGGTACTGCAAAAGAAGCTGTTTCTTTATTTCCTGCCAACATTAATGTTGCAGCACTATTGTCTTTATCAGGAATCGGTAGTGAAAGAACCAATGTAAAAATTGTTGCAGACCCTGACACTGATAAAAATACTCATCATATTGAAGCTGCAGGAAAATTTGGAAAGATGACCTTTATGATTGAAAATTTCCCAGACCCTGACAATCCTAAAACCAGTAGGTTAGCAATTTTATCTGCTATTGAAACTTTGAAAAAATACTGTTCAAATGATATTCAGATTGGCACATAATATGGTAATAATTGCCTGAATCAACCCCAAAAACAGGGCTATCCGCCCCTAAAATACACTCAGAACAAAACCCTAGAAGAATGGAAAGAAGCCTTCTGTTGTTCAGAGAATCGATTAAAACAGAAGTTACATTTCAAGTGTACCTAAGACGCCTCAAGGAATTCATGAGTTTCTGCAATGTGGAAATGGACTCTGATCAAGAAGTATTGAGATACGGAATCCGTCTGATTTTGTTCAATGTTGGAATGTGTGTTGGAATACCTATTTTAGTAATTATGAGATTTAGAATGTGACAGAATCCTTTATTGTGTGAAGGAGATGTAAAATCCCTAGGTGATAGTCATGACAGATTCTCTAAAAAAAACTCTTTCAATAAGGATCAAGCGATTAGATATGTTTCCTAATCATTTTTTTGGAATTGTCGAAATAAACAATATTGAATACAAAATTAACATTCAAGGTCAGAGCATATCTAGAAAACAATTGATCAAACTTCCGATAAAAATCCATGATGAAAAAGCACTGTTACGGTTAACTGGAATTGGCGGACGGTTTTTTGAAGATCTAGTAAACTATGAAGGTGAATCTGAATGGGTAGAAATAGACTCCAATAGAATTTTGTATTATTTGGCAGACAATCAGGATAAAATTAATCACATTGATGTCTACAGCAGATTCTAAACTCCATCACGCTTAAGTTCATTAATCTTGTAGAAAATTTATGGATATACCATGGAATGAAAGAAAAACTCTGTTTGCAAGTATTGGTTTGTTGATCATTATCGGAGTTTATCTTACGATAAAATATTTTCAGGGAATTTAGGCTCAAAAATTCAAAATTAAGATTTATTGATAATTACAATATGAGATGAATTGATTAGGGTGATTTTATAGAGAAGATTTGAGCATATTGGATATTGCTGGATATCGATAGGTTAACCCCCTGAGTTTCAACACCATTTTGTAGCTCATTAATCATTTTAGGTACAGAATGAGTGGAAAACGCTTTTAGTTTCTGAAAAGTTTGATCCAAAGAAAAAGTACAACGTTCACATCAGAAAGCAGGTTTCACAAGTTCTAAAGACCTTGGAAAAAGTTTTAGGTGATTTTGACTCTAAGGGGGATGACACAGTTGACAAAGAATAAAAATTGTCAAATTCTTCAGTATGGTATAAGGGTAGTAACATGAAATCAAATACATGGAAAAGATTTGCATCACCTGTGGAAGATTTCACAATTCAGATATTTCCAGTGATATGCAATATGACTACTGCTCAAAGAAATGTGAGGCAGTAAATACAATTTGACAAATGAATTGCTTTGCAAAATATGTGGCAGATATTTATCTATTGGATGCAATTGCGATTCATTGAAAAAAGAATTATGTAGATTATGCAATAAAAAATTTGATGATTTTGATACGTTACAAAAACATGTGCAAAGTTGTCATATATGACAACTGAATTAGAAAGTAATTTAACAATATTTGGTGATTCAAAACTATGACTGATGATGATATGACCTCTAGCACAGATTGTACAAATTGCACGCATTCAAAAGATGATCATCATTTGGTACTTGGTCGCTCTGGAGGTGGGGATTTTCTGGCAGGTACGTCAATGCCAAGTGGAAAACTGAAATCAAATATTTCCTGCACTAAATGCCCCTGCAACAATTATGCTCCAGTTATAGATTCCGATGAGCAATGATAAAGCAATCGGAGTGTTAATCAACTATTTTACATCAAATGAAAGCATGATAGACAAGTTTTCCTTTTTACTTTCATAAGTCCAACATAAAGAAAGACATCAAATCTACGCTCAGAAATAATAATCCCATGAGTTCAGACCTGTTGGCTTGAAACTATTTGACTTAATCCCGTCATTGGCTTTTTAGCTCTCTAATGGAACGTGGAAATGAAATAATTTTAGGTATGAATATAGAAATCAAAAATTTTAAGATCAAGTTTTTCCTAATTTTGATTATGAAATCACCACAAAATAGTGGGCAATTATTGCCTCATTTGATGATTTTTTAGAGAATTATGGTCTACTTCCCATTCTTTAAATCCAACTCAATCCAAATTTGTATTGTTTATGCTCGTACAACAATCATCTAAACTCAAAGATGAGATTCTCAGACTTAAG